>JANNVM010000722.1:0-8200 GCA_031414455.1 Verrucomicrobiota bacterium | reverse complement strand
GACTCCCGCGCTGTCCGCGGCTGCTGCCGTCGAGGCCATTAGCGACACCGGCACCTGCGCATCATTGGTCTTCGCAGTTACCGTGTCGAACGATGCGACGCCGCCTTTGGCGAGCAGGCCAAAGCCACCGTCAACCGCCACGGCATTGAAGGCATGACTGACCATCGCCGAACTTGTTCCGGCCGGATTGCTGACAGTGAGCGTCACCGTTGAATCCTTGATGAAGAGCTTCAGGTTGAAGTCGGTGTTTGCCGCCAGCGTGCTCAGGCTCACTGCCTTGTCGGTGACCCAGCCGCCGCGAGTGGTATGGTGCCCGAGCAGCACCTGTTTAGTTGGCACATCGAATGCGGCCCACTTGAAGTCACCGTTGTTGTAGCGGTCGAACACCACACCGGCGCGGGTGCTTGTCTGGAGCGTTGTCGAGAGTTCGAGCACGGAGGTGCTCAGCAGTTGCGTCACGCCCGACATGTCGATCATGTTGAACGCGTAGTCGCCTGGCGTGGCCGGCGCGCCGGTGTAACGGCCGCCGCTCAGCGCCCATGAGCCGCTCGCATTTCCGTCGAACATTCCGTCAGTGCCGCTCGTGAAGTCACTGTTGCGCACGATATTGGCCGCCGGTGGCAGCACCTGCACCGTGATGTTGTCCATCACCCCGCGGGCATTGTTGGAACCAAAACCCACAAGGCCCCAGTTCAAGCCAAAGCTCATTCCATCGATGATGCGTGCACTGTAAGTGTGCGTGGCAGTGGTGTTGTTGACCTTGACGGTCGCCGTGAGGCCATTGACCGACAGCAGAACCGAATAGAACTGGTCCGCTTTGCCCTGGAACGGCACTTGCCTGTCAATCGCCCAGCCCCACGATTCGCGGTGGCCGACGACCAGCTTGTTCGTCGAGACATCGATACCGGCGAACTTGAAGTCCTGGTAGTCGACGTAATCGAAGATGACATAACTGTTGGCATTCCAGCCCGCCGTGGGCTTGATCGTCTTAATGACCGCCGTTGCTTCGAAGTAATTCGGCAGGTAGTCGCCGATTTGATAGACTGCCACGGCGTCGGCGTGTGCAGATGTCGCTGCCACCTGTAACTGGCCGCCGCTGACCTGCCAGATACCGCTGTCGGGCATCAGGTTCTCGGGCTTGTTGTTGTCAAACGTGGCCGAGCGTAACACATCCCGCTTGCCGCCCGGAATGTTGCCCGCCTGCGGGTCGGCCGGGGCACCGGTCTGATCATGGAAGAACATGTCCTGCTGGCGCAGCAGGCCGAGTTCGCCGAACGGCTCGCCATTGCGCATCGGGTCAAGGCTCGAGCCCTCATCGGAGCGCCGGGTCGGGTCGGCACCGTCGCTGCGCGACAGGGCATACAGGAATTCCGAAAGCTGCGGCTGGAGCGTGCGGCTGACTGTGGCCGTGCCGAACGGTGCGAACGGCACAAGGTAGGTATTGAATTCACCAACCCAGTCGATCATGCGGTCACCACCAGTATTGGCAATCAGCACGTCGCGACCGGCACCGCCGTAGTTCCGGTCTTCGTAGAACGGCTGGGTGTCAGGGGCCTCGTTGTCGTACTGGGCGTTATCGTTGTCGTGCGGTGGTTTGACATCCACTGTCTCGGTGTTGTGGAAGTCGTCGTCGTTGATGAGGTCGTTGCCGAAACCGCCATACGAGGTGTCCTTGCCCGTGCCGCCGACGATCCAGTCGTTGCCCAGATCACCGAACACGCGGTCATGGCCGTCGTCATAGGCGGCGGAGTAGGGCACACCGTCAGGCGTGACACCACCCGCGCGGTAGATGCCTTCTGCGCCCGCGGGCAGCGGAGCGGCCGGGGCGATATTGGGCCCGTAGTAGGAGTTGAAGTTGAGCAGGAAGTCGCCCCGGACGCCGGTGCCCTTATAGGCTGCTCCGGTGTTCAGCACGAGTTCGATCTTGCGCCGCGGATCGTACTCATCATACAGCGCGAACTCGCCGGAGCGGCTCGATGGATCCTTGTGCCATGGATTAGTGGTGTCGATGACGCTAAACCGCAGCACATCGCCGGTGTTGTAGGGCCGCGACCAGTCACTGCGAGCGGTACCGATCAGGGTGCTGTTCAGCGGGTTCGAGTCGTCATAGACCTGCGTGAAGGAGGTCAACAAGGCCTCCGCCCCGGACAAGGCATCATCGCCTGCGCCACCGTGCACCGAGTCGCCGCCCAGGCCGCCGTAAATGATGTCGTTGGCGTATCTCGGCACCACGCTGTTGGGCACCGGGTTCTGATAGACCTCGAGGCCGCCGTCGGCATCAAGGTTCCATGGCGTCAGGTCAACGTCCTTCTTCAACGCACCCGACACGTTGATATACGCCAACTGCACGTTGCCTGGCGTGTAGATCAACTCGTTGAGCGCGTCGCCATTGATGTTCTTGAGGTCGGTATCGGCGGACTTGGCGATCGGAGTAATGCCGTAGAGCGGCTCGCCCAGCCGGACGAGGTAACCCGGATTGGTAGAGATGGCACTCTGGCTGTTGCGGCTGGTGAAGAGCCGTCCGTCGTCGCCGAGCACGCCATCCTGGCCGGTGCCGCCGGAGATCCAGTCCGATCCCCATCCGCCGATAATGTCATCGTCTTCGGCGTCACCGAAGGCGATGTCGTTGCCACCCTGCAGGTAGGCGGTGTCATCCCCCATTTCACCGTGGACTTCATCGTGGCCGCCAATGTCATTGACCGCGTAGATGCCGAACTCGTCGCGCATGCCTGCCGCAAAATTGGCTGAGAACAGGGTCGGATTGGCATCCGGGCCGCCGGCGGTGTAGTCGAGCAACGTGACGCCGCGCACGACGATCCTTGTCGGGTCGTAGTTGTCGTAGTTGAAGGTGACGTAGTGCGGAAGATTGCCGGCACCGATTCCCGTGCCGTTGCCGGCGCCGGTGGGATTCAGGTCGGTGTGATTCGTTCCGACGATGCGAATGATGTCAGCGTTGTCGCCGGCGATGGTATCGGCGTCGGCCGCATGGCGCGGAGTCTGCTCGGGCAATTGGCCATCGACGGCCAGCGCGTTGTTGCGGCTGATCTGTGTGCCGGCGCCGCCGAAGAGGATGTCGTCGCCATCGGGCCGGTTGTTTGGCGCCGTGAGGCTGAAGAAAGTCGAACTGCCGCCGACGATGTCGTCCTGGCCGATGCCGCCGAACACGATATCGTTGCCGCCACCACCTTCGACGTAGTCCTCGCCGTCGGTCGCGGCTTCGAACGAGGCCACTACACTAAGCGGTCCAACGGGTGCATTAACTTCTGCCGTGCGCGAAGCGCCCACATGAGAGGTGGCCGCGAACGCGAGATCAATGCCGCCGTCACCCTGGATCACGTCGTTACCGAGCTGGCCGAAGACAAGGTCGTGCTTCTCACCGCCAGCCAGGTAATCGTTGCCGAAGCTGCCAACGCCCTGAGTGCCCTCATCGAACGCGAAGGTGTGCAGCACGGTGTAGTCCACCGAGCCCTCGGCAACGTACTCGGCCCACCACGGTTCGCCGTCGGGATCGCGATAACTGCGGGCGATGCCGTCTGTCAGGAGCAGGCCGCTGTTTCCTGGAGTCACCAACGCGAATCCCGCCGGTACCGGCCGGTCGGTACGGCTGTAGATCAATGTGCCGGCCAGCGTCTGGAAGCGCCGGCTCGCAGTGTCGTCAACCAGATCGCCATCGGAGCCGCCCGAACGAGTCAGGCTGGTAACGTTGTCGCCGAATACCAGGTCGTCGGCCTCGTCGCCGTCGGCCATGTCGTGCCCGGCACCGGCAACAACAATGTCCCGGCCGAGATTGCCGAAGATGACATCGTCAGCGCCGTTCTGCAGGTTCTCAGAGTGAATGCTCACGAGCGATTCGAGCGTCGTGGTCTGGATTCTCTGCAGGCGGGCATCCGGCAGATGCGGGTCCATCACATTCTGCACGATCGAACCGTGATCGCCGAAGATGACGTCATCGTAAGCCCATTCCGGTCCGCCTGCGACAGTGCCCGCTCCGTCACCGTAGATCACGTCGCGGCCCGCGACCATGGTGTCCATCACCTGCGAGGCATAGGGCTCGATAGTCGTGCCATTGTTGATGAAGCTGATGCGCGACTCATCAATCGTCGGCAGCGGGCTTGCGTTCGTGGTGCTGATGGTCAGCGCACGTGTCAGGATGTCCACATTGACGCCCGAGTCGCCGTAGATGAAATCAACACCGCGCAAGCCGCGGATTTCATCGTCTCCCGAGCCGCCGGCAAGGTGGTCACCAGCCTGACTGCCGATGATGAGATCGTTACCCGCGCCGCCGTAGGCGACGAAGCCGACCGTCGGCAATTGTGCCGCCGTCAGGCCCGCAAACAGCGCGCTCGCATCAATGACGTCGTTTCCGGAATTCTGGAATGGATCAGCCAACGGGAACACCCATTCGTCGTCCTCATTGTCGCCGTCAGCCAGCTGAGTGAACGGATCGAACGGCTTTTCGCCAAATTCGTAGCCGAGCACATCGGACGAGCGTCCGCTATACCATGCACCGTCCTGCGAGGTGTCGCCGTAAACGACGAGCGGCGAGTTCGGGCCACCACCACCGGTGACCGTGATGGTGTCGCCACCCATGCGCACGCCGCCGTCGAGATTCGGATCGTAGCCAAACACCGTCAGCGTTTGCGCCGCGGCAGGTGTAAGTGCCGCGCCCTGCAGCGTCATTTCGGCACCGCTGAGAAGGGCGATCTTAAACGCACCGGCGATGCCGGAGATCCACACGTCCTGACCGATCGCAAAGCCCTGATCCGTCCATGCACCGCTTGCCCGCGTGAGCTTGCTGGTAGCGATGCTGATGCTGCCGGTGAACTCCTCTTTCTTTGCCTCGGCGACGTGGACGTGGCGATCCGCGGTCGCTGGTCCCGCGATGGCACCGCCGCTGAGTATCAGGATGCTGCCGGTCCCCTGACCCAGGAACGGATTGACGAACGGACCGGTATCGGTGGCAAAACCAACCACCGTGCGTGTCGACGCTTCACCCGCGATCTGAATGCGCTGGCCGGCTTTATAGCCGTCAGCCGCCCATGACAACCCGTCGCGCCTGTTCAGGTTTGCGCCACTTGCCGTCATCGAACCTTCAATCAGCAGAGGGAAGTTACCGCCGCCGTGAATCACGGTGAGACCACCGTGCGAGCCGGCGACCGAGACCTGCACCGGCACGTTCGACTGCGCGGTCAGTTTGTCGCCCCGGAGTTGCAGGGCGGTAGCGGTCACACCCACCACACGCCAGCGCTCAACCGAGTCATTGATGAATACGAGTTGGCCAACCTGGAAGCCGTCGGTCACCCAACTGCCGCCGGTGCGTGTCAGGGTACCGCCTTCCTCATCCACTTCGGTGGCAAGGTTGTCATTCACCGGAGCGATGGTGACGTTCACGTTCACATCAATCAACGCATCGCTGGCAATCAGCGTCTTCAGCGCAGAACCAGCTATGAGGGCTGCGCCGCCGCTGAGATGCAGGATACTGTGGTCGCCTGGCGCCACGCCGGTGATGTTGCTCACGACCCATGTGCCGGCGAGGCCGGAGATGGTGACCGTCTGGCCCTTGAGGAAGCCTTGCGCTTCCCAGTCGAAGCCCGAACGCGTAACAGTGCCGCCGCCTGCGCCGCTGGTGAACTGGAACGTGTTGGAAGTCGAAACGGCGGGAGCAGGATCCAGGGTGCCCTCAACTGTGATCGAGTCATTGCCCTTACCGCCGAGGAAGTTGACTACTTCGATCGTGCTCTTGCCGCCATCGGTCTGGAACTGGCCGTCAACGAGCGCGATGTTGCCAAAGCTGATGCCGCCGGGGAAAACCGCCGGTTCTCCGAAGTGTTGCGGGTTGGCGGGATTGAGCGTCGGCCCAAAGTCCAGGTCCTTGGCCATACCCAGGCCGCGCAGAGTCGTGCTCGTCATCGTGCCGCTGTGATCCTGCTGGCTCGAATCGTTGAAGATGTTGAGCACATCAATCTGACGGCTTTCCGGCGGCTGGATGCCAATCTCAAACAGCGGTCCATCAACCTCGCCCGGCAGTTTCACGCCGTTGCGCAGCGACCGGTCGGCCCCTGTGACGCCGCCCTCGACGGCCAGCGGACCAGCCAGCTTGCTCAAGATGTGAGTGGACACAGGGAACACTTTCACGCCTTCGCGCGTCGGCGGCACGGCGTAGAACTTGTCAGGCGTAAGCACGATGTTCTGCTGCTTGTACCACGCATCGGCATCCGCGGCATTGTCTGAGAACGTGGCCCCCGCGGCAATGCGCGCCACTTCAAGATTGAGCGTCGCGCCATCCGTCCACCAGCCCGGCAGCGCGCCTTCAGCGGTGAACTCAAGTTTGCTGTCTTTGGCTTTGTTGTCGCCGCGGACGAGTTGAATCTTTAGGTCAACAAAAGTGGGGTCACCGAGGTTGGTGACGCGAACGCGCTGACCTTCGAGGAAGCCATCCGACAGCCAGCCCGGCAGTTCGGTGCCCGTGAGGCCCGGCAGAATGAGCTGCCGGTCAGTGAGGTTGGTCTGGATCGGCCCGGTGTGGATGCCGATACTCGCGAGGCGTGACAGCACGACCGGCTTGTCGCCGCCAGTGGGCGCACTGAAGGCCGTCTTCAGCGTAATCGTTCCGTCGGTGACGCTGAGGATCTCGTAGTCGCCGTTCATTCCGGCTCCGGCACCCGCGATGCGCATCAGGTCCCCTGCCCCGAAGCCCTCGTCAACGAAGCTGCCGAGGTCGGATCCGGTGCTGCGCTGGATCGTGCCGTTAGCACCTGCGTTCGACAGCAGCACTTTGCCGACAAACAATTGCGCCGCCTGGTAACCGCCCACCTTTTGGTAGCTGGCCGCGACGCCGTTGACCGTGAACACATCAGCAAGGCCGTCAGTGAGAATCGCCACCGTCACGGGAGCGGTCGGCTGTTTCGTCAACCTCATGGCGTAACTGTCGTTGACCGGATCCACCGCCACTGTCGCGGGATTATCCGCCACCAGCAGTGTGCTGCCGCCGCTTTCGAGAGTAACCACACCCGCGGTCTCATTGTCAATTACCTCGACGTCGAGCAGTCCACTGCCGGAGCGCAGGTTCGGGAACACGTAGTCGCCGCTGGCGTCAACGGTCGCCGCGTCGAGCGCGAGCGAAACGACGGCGCGCTCGGGATCCTCCCGCTGGAAGTCGTCATTGGCGGTGGTCGTCACCACAATCGGATCGTCCCAGTTGGCAGACGTGAAGGTCACGCGGTAGTGCGTGCCGCCCAGGCCGTCGGGCACCGCACTGAATCGCGGATCGGCGCTGGAAAGCGTCATCGCCTGCTGCGAATCGGCGTCGAGCGCCAGACGCAACACGATGGTATCCCCAACCTCCGGTGCGCGTGCCAGTTCGACCTTGAACTGGTCGGTCAACTGCGTCGCGGCCGTCCCTTCAATGACGAGGGTACGCCGGTCTTCCTTGCCGGTGAGCGGATCAATCTCGGTAATGTAAGCACCCGGCGTGTCGTTGTCCCGCACGGTCACTTCGACGTTGCGCACTGCAACGCTGTCGTAGTCGGCAGCGTTGGAGATCACGCTGTGCTGCGCGACCACCACCCGGTCACCCTCCGCCCGCGTATCGTCCACGGCATGCACGAACACAGTCTGGTTGGTTGCCCAGTTGGTGTTGTCGAAGCGCAGCACGATGGCACGTTGCGGGACATCCGTTGGCACACCGTTGACGACGATGTGGCGCTGGAAGTCAGCCGGTGCAGCGGCACTGGTGCTGACCCAGTAAGTGTCACCGGCGCCATTCGGCAGCGGAGACGGATTGACGAGCAGGTTGTCCGCCTCTTCCTGAGGAGAACGGGCCGCCGAGACCGTGACATATACCACCTCGCTGCCCACCAGCGCCCGCGACAGACGCACCTGGTAGGAATCCAGCGCGAGACGCGTGCCCGCGAGCAGGAAGGCACCGCCTTCAGTGATACTGGTGAAGCCATCGGATTCTGTGATGACCACGAGTCCTGACGTCGCGTTCGCCACATTGTAATCGATGCCGTCAACCGGCAGGCCGTTGTAATCGGCGTCAGTTGACCTCACAAGGTGATCAACGGCACCGCTGGCACCTTCGAGTTCGCGCACGACAATGTCTTCAGTGACATCGCTGGTGACGTTGACTGTATCCGAGCCAAGGCCGCCGATGACGCGGTAAGCGACGCCGAACTCGGTGGACTGGACGAAGAACTCG
>JANNVM010000721.1:0-5478 GCA_031414455.1 Verrucomicrobiota bacterium | reverse complement strand
ATGGGTGCCGCTGCGGACGAGCGTGACTTTATTCATGATCTGTGCCGTCTTTGGCAGCAGCTCACAAATACTCAGCCCGGGGACACTGGTGGAAATGCTTTTATATTTCCCGCGGATCTGCTCCACGGCGTCCGGCTTCATATCGAAGGAGTCATGGTGCGAAATCCCGCCGCCCAGATAGATGAGAATCACCGACTTCGCCCGCGAAGATCTGCCGGGCGCATCCGCTGCCAGCAGCCGCGGCAGCGACAGCCCCAGCGGCGCGAGCGCTCCGATGCGGAGAAAGTCCCGCCGCGACGTGCCGTTGCACAGCCGGTGGCGGGTGGTGGAGAGCGAGAGATCGAGCATGGGAGGACATTACGCCGCCGCCGCGGGGAATCTACCTCCGTGCAGAACTTTTCCTGTCTTCCGGGCGGGGGCCGGGCGTCATTCCGTCACGGGCTCTGCCCCGGGGGCCGCACGGATTGGGTGCACAAAACATGTATAGCAGGAACCTTGACGCCGGGGTTGCCATACTGATACTCACGGAAAAACACCACCATGCTTGCTGACCAACACCGGCCAAAAGGGGAGCGGCGTCATCTTACGATTCTCTTTTCCGACCTCGTCGGCTCCACGCGTCTTTCAGAAGAAATGGACCCGGAGGATTTCCGTGACCTCGTGATGATGAGCCGGGAGCTGTGTTGTGCGAGTGTCACCGCCTGCGGGGGCAAGGTGGGCAAATTCATGGGTGACGGCATTCTCGCCTATTTTGGCTACCCGGAGGCACTTGAACGTGCAGAGCAACACGCGGTCAATGCCGGGCTGGACATGATCCGGAAAATGCGAAGCGCGACCTGGCCGGACGGATTGGAGTTGCAGCTGCGCGTGGGCATTCACGCCGGTCTTGTCATCGTTGGGGACATGGGAGCGCCGGGCGAACACCTTGAGATGGAAGCCATCATGGGAGCAGCGGCTAACGTCGCGAGCCGCGTCCAGACCTGTGCCGCTCCGGATACCGTCGTGATCAGCAGCGATGTGGAGAAAGCTGTCGCCGGACAATTTCGCGTGACGAGTCTGGGGCGGAAGCACCTTAAGGGGATGCGCGAGCCGATGGAGATTTTTGAAGTGCAGGAGGCGCTCTCTTCCTCGGCGCAGGTGGAGCGGCTGACGGGAGCGGTGCCGCGCCGGCTGGTGGGTCGCGAGGCGGAGTCCGCGCTGCTGGAGCGCCGCTGGACGGAGGCTGCGGGCGGACAGGCGCGGGCGGTGGCTATATTCGGCGAGGCCGGTATTGGAAAATCGCGGCTGGTGGCGGAACTGAAAAACCTTGTAGAGCGCTCCGGAGCACCGTTGCTGGAACTTCAGGGCACTCCCTATCAGATCAATACGCCCTTCTTTCCCTGGATCGAATGGCTGCGCGCCCTGGTGGCAGGCCGGGGCCGTGAGGACGCAGAAGAAGGACTGGAGGCGCTCCTTTCGGAATGCGGTGTGGACGATCCGCTCGGCCCCCTGCTGCTCGGGGAAATGCTCGGCGTGCCCGGCAGTTCCGAAAAACTGCAACCCAGTCTCGCGCCGGAGGGCCGCAAGCCGCGCCTGCTGCGCGTTTTGACAGGCCTCGCTGCCGGCAGGGCACGGGGTGGGCCGATGCTCATCTTTTGCAATGACGCTCACTGGCTCGACGGTTCTACTCTGGAGTGGATGCGGCAGTGTGCGGCAGACCTGCCGCCGCGCAGCCTGCTGGTGCTGACATCACGGCCAGGGCTGGAGCCTCCACCCGCGCCGCTGGAGGTGCTGGAACTGAAATCCCTTTCCCCGGAAGCGGCGGCTGACCTGGCACGTGAAGTGGCGGGCGGGCGGGCGCTGCCGCGCGAAGTGCTGGACTACATCGCCACCTCGGCTGCGGGCGTGCCGTTTTTCATCGAGGAATTAACGCACCACCTGATCCACTCGGATGCGCTCAAGGAGCACCCGACGCACTACGAGTTGCTCTCCTGGACGCGCGAACACGAAACGCCGCGGGCATTAAGCGAATTGCTCCTCGCGCGGCTGGACCGCCTCGGGGCGGCCAAGAAGACCGCGCAGATCTGCGCCGTGGTCGGCGGCGCGCAGTCCGCCGGGCTGATTGCGGAGCTGGATGGCGGGATGACCCCGGCGGAGGTGGAGCGGGACCTGGAGCATTTGGTGCGCGGAGGAATTCTCCTCCGCGAAGCCGATGGCCGGTCCTGTTCGTTTCGTCATGCGCTGCTGCAGACGGTGGTTTACGGCAGCCTGCTGAAATCCACACGCGGGCGCTACCACCAGAGAGTGGCGGAACTGCTGGCCGCCGGCGAGGCCGCGCACCAGGACGCGGCGCTCATGGCCGAGCATTTCACCCTCGCCGGAATGCCTGATCGCGCCGTGCCGCTCTGGCTGGAGGCCGCCACCACCGCCGTGCGCCGCTCGGCCTACATGGAAGCCATCGCCCTCGCCGGGCGCGGCCTCGAATTGCTCGGCCAGTTGGGGAACCCCGCGGCGCTGCGCGAAGCGGAAGTGATCCTGACGAATGTGATGGGCACCGCGTTTATGGCCACCCGGGGATTAGGATCACCGGAAGCCGCGGCTGCTTTTGCGAGGGCGAAGGACCTTCTCGATGACGTCACCAATCCGCTCGTGCAGTTTCCCGTCCTGTGGGGCCTGTGGGTTTCGCGTCTCATGACGGGGGATCTGTCGGCAGCGCGCATCTTCGCCGACAGGATGGTGGCCCTCGGCGCCTCCGCCGGAGTGCCCGCCATTTCCGTCGAGGGACTTTGGACTTCCGGGGTGGTGATTTTTTGGCAGGGTGAGATCGCCGAGGCGCGCCGGCGCATGGAGGAGGCCGTCCGTCTGTATCAGCCGGAGCACCATGCCACGGCGCACCTGCTGGGGCAGGATCCCGCCGTGGCGGCCCGGGTTTATCTCGGGCAGGTGCTGTGCTTCAGCGGAGAAGTGGGGGAAGCGCAGCGCGTCGTGGAGGAAGGCCTGGCGATGGCGCGGGAACTCCGGCACCCTCACAGTATCGCGTGGGCGCTCGGCGGAGTGACCATGCAGTGTCTCGTGCGCGGCGATGCGGCGGCCACACTCGCTCTCGGTGAGGAAGCCCTCTCCTACTGCATGGAACATGCCCATCACTTCTGGCTCTTCTCCACGATGGTGATGGTCGGCTGGGCAAAGGTCCACGCCGGGCGCGTCGAAGAGGGCCTGCAGCAGGCGCGCGAAGGCATCGCCGCCTATCAACGCACCGGCTCGCGGCTCGTGGTCTCCGTTTTTTGCTCCATCGTCGCCGACGCCTGCATGACAGCCGGCCTGCTCACCGAAGCCGCGGAGTGGGTGGCGCGCGGGCTGAAACTGGCGGAGGAGAATACCGAATACGCCACCATGCCCGCGCTGCTGATGCAGCAGGGTCAGTTGCTCCTCATGCAGGGGCCGCAGCACGCGCCGGAAGCCATCGGCAAACTCCAGGCCGCGCGTGATCTCGCCGCCAGCCAGGGCAGCCACTTCCGCCAGCAGCAGGCGGAAGGCGCGCTCACCATGATCGCCGCCGCTGCCGCCGCCGCGCCAGCCTGACGCTTCTCATGCCTGCCATTATCCCGCGCCCGAATCTGGAATACCTGCCGCTCCCGTGCTGCATCCCGCGCTCGCGCATCACCGGCTTTCTCCTCGCGGCTCCGGCAGGGGTGCTCGATCTCCTCCTCGCACCGCTCAATGACCTCGATCCCGGCTGGACGCCCGCGATGCCGGACCGCTTCATGCTGGCGTTCATCAACTATCCCGTCGCCACCTCGCCATCATCTCCGTGGGGCCGGTTCAGCTACAATGAATTCGTCGTCCAGATCATGGTTAGAAAAGGAGACGAAATTTGCTTCTGGGTGCCGTTCATCGCGCTGGATTCCTTCCTGCCCATGCTCGCCGGGCGTGACGTTTACGGCATGCCCAAAGTTATCGGGCGGCTCGACATGGGATCGCTGCCGTTTCCGTCTGAACTTCCCTCCGTGCCGTCCACCCGGAACTTCACTTCCGATCCTGCATGGAACATGAAGCTCTCGCTCGAAGTTTTCGCCACTGCCGGGGAAGACGTGCCTCTCGACTGGATGGATGTGGTGGAGGCCAAACTCACCACCGGTGAGCCATGGATCGGCGGCACCGTGCCCGGAGACATTTCCGGCGACCTCGCCGGCATGGCCCTGCCGGACAGCCTGATGGCGCATATCCTCCAGGGATTTTCCGTCAACGCCGGCATGTTCATCAAGCAATTTCCCCCTGCTGACGGCAGTAATCAGGCGGTGGACCAGGAAATCTTCAGCGCCACTTTTCTGCCACGGGGCCTCCATGGCATCCGGTTCTTTCCCGGATCGCAGGTCCGCTTCTCCGATCCCGCGAGCTATCCGCTCGCCAGCGCCCTTGGCCAGCCCGCCGGCCAGTGGGTGAACGCGATCCACGCCTTCTGCGTGGATCTCGACTGGAGTATCCTGCCCGAGACCGGTGACGGCACGCCTCCCCGCAACGGCTGCCTCGCCGCGCTCATCTCCCGGTTTTTCTCCTGACTTCAATTCCACCAAACCGTCATGGCCAGCCTTATCCTTCGCCCCAATCTCGAGTTTCTCCCGCTGCCGTACAAGCTGGAGAAGGCCCGCATGACCGGCTTCGTCCTGAGCGGCAGCGCCGCTAAGCTCCAGACCCTCATCGCTCCGCTGAACACACTTGCCGGGTCGGCGAGGTTCACACTTGTCCCTGCCTTCGGCAGCCGGTTCATCCTCGGCTTCACGCACTATCCAAAAGTGCGTTCCACTGCGGCGGCCAACCATTGGGGCTATTTCAAGTATAACGAGTTCGCCGTCTGCATTCCGATGCTCGACACCGCGACGAGCCCGGCCACCCCGTGCTGGTACACCCCGTTCATGACGGTGGACTCGTTCCTCCCGCTCCTCGCCGGGCGTGAGATTTTCGGCTTTCCCAAGGTCACCGGGAAATTCAGCATGGGCGTGCTCGATGACGCCGGCCCCGCGTGGAAAACCAGTGCGTCATGGGACATGAGCACCAGCACCCAGGTCTTTGCGATGACCGGCGCGACCGTGGAGGCTGCGGTGCAGGAGATCGCCTCCATGCACATCGCGAAGGCGCTGCCCTGGCTGCCCAACCCGTTGCCAACGGGCATCGCAGCTTTCCTTGGAGGCCTGATCAGCCCGGTGACCGGCGCCCCGTGGGATCTGCTCCTGAGATTCCTCACCGGGAATCCAGGGTATTTCATCAAACAAGTCCCCTTCGCCGGCAATGTCAGTCAGGCTTCCTACCAAAAGCTGATTCGCTGCAATCTCGCGCCCACAGCTCTCTATGGCTTGAGGTTTCTCATGAGTACGCTCCTTGACCCTGCCAGCGCCACGCTCCAATCGCCCGCGAGCTATCCACTCGCCGCATCCCTCGGTGCCACCACTGTGGAGCACTCCCAGCTTGGTTTTGCCGCCGAAATGGACTGGATCCTTCCCG
>JANNVM010000720.1:0-5742 GCA_031414455.1 Verrucomicrobiota bacterium | reverse complement strand
CCTGGCCGTCCCTGGCCTCTTCGAGGGGAACAGCCACCCAGTAGAAGCGGTCGTGCAGCGCGCCGTGCTGATGCCAAACAACTTTATCCGGCAGCGGATTGCGGGTGAATTTCTCCATCCAGGGAATGGCCTCACGGTCCTCGAGTTTCATCCAGTGCCCGCAGCCTTCGTGGATGTGAACGAAGTGCTCATAGCCTTTGGGGTCAGCCTTTTGCAGTTCATCCAACTGCTTCCCCCAATCTGCGGCGACTGCATTGCGGTTATACGCGGCGTCGTCTGCACCAACGTGGATGGTGAAGCCGATGTTCCGCAGTCCGAGCGGCGACGATGCATTGGGATGCCCGGCCATCATCGAGGCCGCGGCAAGATGGTCAGCCATGCGCGGGGCGAGTTCATAGACGCCGTCGCCGCCGGCGGAATAGCCCATAAGATAAACACGGTCGGGATCGGCGTTCTCGAACACAACCATGTTCTGAATGAGCCGCTCGAAGAGCGGATCAATGTGTCCTTCGTGCCAGAGGTTCCAACTGTCTGTCGGCGCACGCGGAGCCACATAGATGCCGGCCTCCGGCTTGTAGGCCTGAGCGAGTTTGATCTGATTTTCCCACTGCGACTCGTTCACCTGCCCGGACTGATCATTGCCGCCGCCGTGCATGGAAATGAAGAGCGGCTGCTTGCCGGTGCCCGGGCCGAACCGGACCACTTCGTATTTCATGATCTTATCGGCGTGCGTGACCACTTTCGCCGTCACCTCCTCCGCACGTTCCACCTTCAACTCCGAGACGTGATCGTCCCAAAGCAGCTTTGTCAGGGTGGCGGCTTCCTCTTTGGAAAGCGGCTCCCGCTCAATTTTCAGCCACGCCTTCACCTCTTCTCCCGCGTCACAGGCGGAGGCAGGGATCAGTGAGAGGAGAAGCAGGCACAGGGACGGGATTTTCATAAAATGGAACAGGCTTTCGCCCACAAGCACCCGGGCGGCGCCGCCGCAAGCGCCGCCGCCGCCGCGATTTATCTTTTCCGGCCCGATGTTCTTGCTCCCCGCACTCCCCCTGTACATGCTCCGTGCCATGAACGTTCTCCGCCCGCTCCTTTTCCTCCTCTGCACGATTATGCCCGCCGCCGCCGACAAGCCGCCCGTCCGTCCCGCGGATGAAACCGTGAAAATCTGGCAGGAGGGCGGCTGGAAGGGTGAACTGCCTGGCGGCTGGAAAATCGAAGGCCCGGAGAAATCCGAAGTTACCCCGCACAGGGGAGGCACCCTCGCCGTAAAAAATGTCAGTGAGCCGCTGCTCGAATACTTCAAGCCGGCGGCGGACAAAGCGGCGAAGCGCTCCGTCATCGTCTGTCCCGGCGGCGGCTACAACATTCTTGCATGGGATCTCGAAGGCACGGAGATCGCGACATGGCTCAGCGGGCTTGGCTATCATGCATTTGTGTTGAAGTACCGGCTCCCCCGGGCCGGCGACGTGCGTCACCTGCCGGCGCTCCAGGATGCACAGCGTGCCATCAGTCTCGTACGTTCACGCGCGGAGGCATGGGGCATGGCGGCGGATCAGATCGGCATCATGGGATTCTCCGCCGGGGGGCACCTGTCAGCAATGGCGGCAACCAATCACGCGAAGCGCAGCTATGACGGGCGCGATGACATTGATACAGCCTCCTGCCGACCGGACTTTGCCGGGCTCATCTACTCCGCCTATCTGCTCAAGGACGCGAAGGATCCCTCCTCCGGCATCAATCCCGATATGCCCGCCGGTCCGGACACACCGCCGGCGTTTCTCGCCCACGCGATGGATGATCCCCTGCCCTGCGCCAACGCGACCGCGTGGGTGCTTGCCATGCAGAAGCTGAAGATCCCCGCCGAACTCCACATCTATGCCGATGGCGGTCACGGCTATGGCCTGCGGTCTGACAAATCAGTCGCCGCATGGTCCGGCGACATGGCCGCATGGCTCGCCCGCGGCCCGTGGTCCTATGCCGCCAAGTGATTTTTCCCGCATGAACACTGAAGTTGCCGTCAAGGAACGTTACGCCGCCGGTGCCAAAACACGGGAAGCCGCACTCTGCTGCCCGGTCATTTACGACCCGCAATATCTGAAGATCATCCCCGCCGAAGTCATCGAGCGTGACTACGGCTGCGGTGATCCCTCACAACAGGTGCGCCCCGGTGAGACGGTGCTCGACCTCGGCAGCGGCACGGGGAAAATCTGTTTCATCGCCAGCCAGGTTGTCGGGCCGGAGGGCCGGGTCATTGGTGTGGATATGACCGATGACATGCTGGATGTGGCGCGGCGTAATGCGCCCCTCGTCGCGGAGCGCGCGGGCTTCGCGAACGTCGAGTTCCGCAAGGGCCGCATCCAGGATCTCGCGCTGGATCTTGAAGCACTGGATGAAGAACTCGCCGCGCAGCCCGTCGCTGACAGCAATTCATTTCTCCGCGCGCTCGATCTCGCCGCCGACCTGCGCGTGCGGCGGCCGCTCATCGCCAGCGACAGTATTGATGTCGTCGTCTCCAACTGCGTGCTCAATCTCGTGGACCAGCGCGACCGCCG
Organism: Verrucomicrobiota bacterium; assembly: GCA_031414455.1. Taxonomy (GTDB): domain Bacteria; phylum Verrucomicrobiota; class Verrucomicrobiia; order Verrucomicrobiales; family V1-33; genus V1-33. The sequence goes on along the minus strand of JANNVM010000720.1, from coordinate 3,190 downwards.
GCAGCTCTTCGACGAAATCTTCCGTGTGCTCAAGGCCGGCGGACGGGCCGTAATCTCGGACATTGTCAGCGACGAAGCGGTGCCGGTCGAACTGCAGAATGATCCCGCACTCTGGAGCGGCTGCATCAGCGGCGCGTTCCAGGAAGAGGCGTTTCTCAAGGCGTTCGAAGACGCCGGCTTTCATGGCATCCGGGTGCTCAAACTCGACAACGAACCATGGCGCACGGTCCAGGGATTTGAATTTCGCAGCATGACGGTGGAGGCATTCAAAGGAAAACAGGGCACGTGTTTTGATCACAATCAGGCCGTCATTTACACAGGCCCGTTCCGCAAAGTCCTCGACGACGACGGCCACGCGATGGAACGCGGAAAGCGTTATGCCGTCTGCGACAAAACCTTCCGCCTCTATCAGCGCGAACCCTATCGCGGGAACTTTGCATTCATCGATCCCCTCACGCCCGTCGCCGCAAAAGACGCGCCGCCCTTCGACTGTTCCGGCATGAGACTGCGCCATCCGCGCGAGACCAAGGGTGAGGATTACGACGCCACCACCACCGCCGCAGCCGCTTGCTGCGGCCCGGACGGCAGCGACTGCTGCTGAGGCAGTTTACGGATTGTATGGCCGGGCCGACGGTGTTTGCTCGGCGGCATGACAGAAGAACACACATACGATTTTGCGGTCATCGGCGGCGGGAGCGCGGGCTATGCGGCGGCACGCACAGCGGCGGGGCTGGGGCTGCGGACGGTGGTCATTGACGGCGCGGAGGAACTCGGCGGGCTTTGTATTCTGCGCGGGTGCATGCCGAGCAAGACGCTGATCCACAGCGCCAACGTCGCGCTTCAGGTGCGGAACGCGGAGGAGTTTGGCATCCGTGCAGAGTTGAAATCGGCCGACACCGCGGCCATCCGGCAGCGGAAACGGACGCTGATCGCCGACTTCGCCGGCTATCGTCAGGGACAACTCGCCGACGGACGCTTCGCCCTGCTGCGCGGCACCGCAGCGTTCACTGGCCCGCATTCGCTGGACGTCACGCTTCGTGACGGCGGCATCGTGTCTGTCAACGTGCGCGCTGTTTTGATCGCCACCGGTTCGGTGATTGCATGGCCGGAGGTGTCCGGTCTGCGCGAGGCGAATGTCTGGACGAGCGACACTGCCCTGGATGCGGCGGAAGTCCCGGAATCCTTCATCGTGCTCGGCGGCGGGGCCATTGCTCTCGAGATGGCGCACTATCTGGAGGGGATCGGCAGAAAGGTCACCGTCCTCCAGCGCAACACCCAATTGCTGAGCGGCATGGATCCCGATCTCGCGGAGGTCGTGCGCGAAGCTTTTGTCAGGCGCGGCATGGAAGTGCATACCGGCACCACCCTGCGCCGCGTGGAGCGGCATGACGGCGGCAAGTCGGTGGTCTTCGAAAAGGATGGCCGCGAGCACACCGTCACCGCCGCGGAAATCCTCCTCGCACTCGGCCGCCGCGCTGCCGTGGACGGACTGAATACCGATGCTGCGGGTGTCAGGATGGAGAAGGGCCACGTCGCTGTCACCGCCACGATGCAAACCTCAGTCCCTCACATCTTCGCCGCCGGCGATGTCTGCGGCGAGGCCGATGTCGTGCATGTCGCCATCCAGCAGGGCGAGATGGCCGCACGCAACGCTGCGCGGCTCCTTCGCGGGGAAGACACCAGCGAGCAGATGGATTACCGGCTCAAACTCTTCGGCGTTTTCACCGAGCCTCAGGTCGCCTCCACCGGCATGAATGAAGCCGCCGCCGCCGCTTCCGGCCGCCCGTGGCGCGCCGCTTCCTATCCCTTCAACGACCACGGCAAGTCCATGGTCATGGAAGCAACGGACGGTTTCGTGAAAATGATCGCCGATACCGATACCGGCGAAATCCTCGGCGCCTCCGTCGTCGGCCCGGAAGCCACCGAATTGATCCATGAAGTCATCGTCGCGATGTACTTCCGCAGCACCGTGCGGCAGTTCCTCGAAATCCCCTTCTACCACCCCACCCTCAGCGAAATCTGGTCCTATCCGGCGGAGGAACTGGTGTAGGCCGTGGGGCAATCAACTTGTCAGGAGACTACTGACCCCTTTCTCCCGGAGGTGGATGGGGAATGACGGAGGACGAAATCAGAAGGCCGACGGGCAGAAGCGAAGGCAAAGACGGCAAATCCGACGGGTTGCAAACGGACGCACTTGTGGCTAAATGCCGCATGGTAGCGATGAGTTTGGATTCCCTGATGTCGCCGGTAACCGAGTGCATGGACGCAGTATCACTGCGGGCCCTCGCCGATCTGCGGGCCACCCCGGAAGCCGCTCAGCGCATGGAGTGGCTTGCCGAACGCGCCAATGAGGGGCTGCTCACGCCGGAGGAACGATCCGAATACGAAAGCTGCGTCCAGTTCGCAGGCTTCCTCGGGGTGCTGCAGTCTAAGGCCCGCCGCAAACTGAAAGCTGTCTCCTGATGGCGGTGTCAGCCTCAGTCCGCCGCCTCGTCAAAGAGCGCGCCGCCCTGCTCTGTGAATACTGCCACATGCGGGAAGCATGGGAGCCGTTCTTCATCGATCATGTCGAACATATCACCGCCCGACAGCACGGCGGTGCTGACGAGCCGGATAACCTGGCCTTCGCCTGCCACCACTGCAATCTGCTCAAAGGTCCCAACCTCGCCAGCCTTGACCCGGACACCGGAACCCTGACCCTTCTCTTCCATCCGCGTTCCCAAAACTGGAACGATCACTTCGCCATCGCTGGCGGTCTGATCGTCGGCCGCACTCCTGCGGGGCGCACCACCGTTTTCCTGCTGCAAATGAATGCGCCGCACCGCGTGGAATTGCGCATAGAGAATGCCGACGCGTGGTGAGAACGGCGAGGGCAGCGGCTGCCGGCCCCCATCGTTCCGGGTCGTGGTTCCGATACAACCCGCCACAGAATACCGGGTTCCCTCAATTATTGGTCTGGCCTGTGGTTTCTCTTCCTTTCCTAACGCCGGCCAGGGAGAACAACAGGCCACACCAATAATTTGCATTGGCCACACCAATAATTTGCATTTTTACGTCTTTGCCTTGCTGACCCACAAGGAGCAGTCCACTATCGATCCGTTGGATCTCAGCCAGTGGCGATTCTATGTCCTGGCAACCTCCACTTTGGAGGCTCGGACGCGGAGCCAACACTCGATTACATTGAAATCAC
>JANNVM010000719.1:0-3991 GCA_031414455.1 Verrucomicrobiota bacterium | reverse complement strand
ATGGGTGCCGCTGCGGACGAGCGTGACTTTATTCATGATCTGTGCCGTCTTTGGCAGCAGCTCACAAATACTCAGCCCGGGGACACTGGTGGAAATGCTTTTATATTTCCCGCGGATCTGCTCCACGGCGTCCGGCTTCATGTCGAACGAGTCATGGTGCGAAATCCCGCCGCCCAGATAGATGAGAATCACCGACTTCGCCCGCGAAGATCTGCCGGGCGCATCCGCTGCCAGCAGCCGCGGCAGCGACAGCCCCAGCGGGGCGAGCGCCCCGATGCGGAGAAAGTCCCCCGCGACGTGCCGTTGCACAGCCGGCGGCGGGTGGTGGAGAGCGAGAGATCGAGCATGGCGCGGACCAATACGCCGCCAGCGGGACAATTCTACACCGCTGGAGCGTTTTTAGCCCGCTATCCCCTGGCTCCGATACGCGGCGACCTTGTCAGACTGCAAAATTCTAGTACCGCCGATTTTCGTACCGGGAATTGGGCCGTCCATCTGAGTTGGAGCGCCCGTCGGAATAGGACCGTCCACCGGAGTAGGAGCGCCCGGTTGAGTAGGAGCCGTGACTGGAATGCGGCCGGTCATTGTAGTGGCCGCCGTAAATGTATTGTCCGTGATGGGAGTACCGTCCGTCGTAGTAGCGACCATTGTGATAGTAACGCCCGGTCTGCCACGCGCCGCCGTAGTAGTAGCGGTTGTTGTAGGCATAGTAAGGCCGGTCCCATGTCGGGGGGAGCGAGTCGTAGTAGCCGACATCCACCCCTACGGTGGTGACGCCGGGGGCACCGTACGGAGCCACTTCACAGGAGGAGAGCAGGAGGGCGATTCCGAGGGCGGAAAGAAGAGCGGGTTTCATTTAGTGTGATTGGTGAAGTTGGTGATTTCCCTGCCCGCGAGGCTCGCAGGTTTCAGGAAGCTCTTTTTCCTCCGTGCAATTGCCGCGCCGGTCCCCGCGCCACCGGTCTTCCCCATTGGAAGGCTGCGTCAGCATTCTTTTTGCAAGCCATTCCGCCCGGGCCAATTGCAATCCGCACACCTCGTCCCCGGGAACGAAGCGGGAGTTCGTCGTCGTCCTTATCGTCCAGTTCTAATTTTACTTTGCTCATATTGTTTTAGGTAGTGTGAGACCGTCAGGTTGCGGTAGCACCGGCACCGACGGCTCTTATTCCGCCGGCGGCGTGGAAAATGCGAAAATCCCTCGCCGCTAGCCAAACCTAAAATAACACTTCCGGCGCATTCGGCGTCCCGGAAGAGGGGTTCCCGGAATTTTGGCGGAGGTCCGCCGGATTTCCGCGGGGGTCCCCCGGAAATTTGAGGGGGTCCGCCAAATTTCCGCGGGGGTCCCCAAAAATTTTGCGGACCCCAAACAGTGCCGTTTTGACCCCTTCTGAACCGGAAGGCATTCCTCCGGCCTCCGGATTATGGTTTTTCAGCCGCTCCCGCCCCCTCGCGCCCGGTCAGCGGCGGCCTGCACCTGACGGCGGTGCGCTTTGCGGGATTCGGGATCATGCGAGTAGGAGGAATTTCGCAGACTTCCCGCCAGGGCGGCGCATTCCCAGGCTTCCAGGAGCGGGGTTTGAAAGCTCTCGATGTGTCTTGCGAGGCGTCCCGTTACCACGCCGGGCAGCGGTCCTTTCTTGAGCACGGCGTCGCCCGCGAGAAACACGATGTTATGGCACCGTCCCGGAGGCAATTCCAAGAGCCTCTCCACGGCGCGGATGTGCCGCTTGTTTTGCACCAGCGGGTTGAGGGGATAATCCTTCCGCCCGCCTTTGTAGCAGACTGTCCAGTCGCGGTCAGTCTCTGAGCCAGCAATCCAGCCGCCGTAGTTCTTTGTTTCGATAACAAAGATGCCGAACGGCGACACCACCACGTGGTCAATCTGTGCCCAGCCGCCCTCACCATTCTTAATAAGCAGATCGTGCAGGCAGTGATAAACCGCCGGGTCCAGTCGCCCGAGATACAAGCGCACCCACCTTTCGCCACGCCAGCCCTTCATACGCGGCGAACACCACCAAGCCGTCAGAATTACGAAGCCGCACAAGCCCGCCACCATGAGCCAGAGCCAAGTCAAGGAGATGAGTTTGTTGAAAATGACTGCGGCGGTCATCGCAGTGTGTCCAGCAGCAGTGTTCATGGATGGCCCGTGGAAACGGTGGCCTTCTCGAACCACTGCGACCATTGCACGGCGTAATTCAGATCCTTCAGATTGCGCACCCGGTGGGCGGTGGATTTCTTCTCCAGCTTTTCCACGGTGTACGGCGGGAACCCAAACACATCGTGCGAGAGCACCGCCGCGACTCGCCGCGCGCCCGGCGATTCCGAATCCCAAAACGTGGAGCCTCCCAGTTCCCGGCGCTGGGCTCCATAGGTCACGACACCGAAGCACGGGCGCTCACTGCCATACGGCGTCTGGATCGTCGCCCACACGAATTGCCGCTCGTTGATAAAGCGGAGGTCAATCAGTGGAATCGGCACCGTCAGCACCTCCGCCGGCAGGCACAGACAGGCACCCTGACCTACGAGCCAGGGGACGAATTCGGGCGTCGCCCAATTGTGAGGGTCGTCTTTCGGTTTCATGGTCTGCGGGCGCGGGGCCTTCTGTTGGCGGGGGCGAGGCGGGCGGTGAGTTTTTTGCAGAGTGCGAAGAGGTGTTCCACCCGTGGGCGTTTCGCCAAATTTTCGGGCCCTTGACGTCAGGATTCTTCTTTCGGCTGGGCCTTCAGCTTATATTTTCCCAACAGCCACTCCAGGACCGCCTTTTGGTCTTCTATCGTCGCCCTCCGGACGTGGCTCAGCAGCATCAATAAATCAGGTTTCGGTGGAGCCGCGTTTTGCAGGCCTTCGTTACATTTGGTGGTGGCTGAGAAGGATATCCATCCCTCCATTCCTTCCTGACATTCATCGCACACCGACCACCAATGAGAATTGTCTCTTACGCGTGGCCGGACGAGCATCAGTTTTTGCCGGCCAGGGGATGTTTCCCAGTGATCGAATTCCGACGCTCCACACATGGAACAATGGGACGGGACTATTGGAGAGTTAGAGGCTTTTGAACCAGTGTTCATCGACTGTAATTGATTCTGTGTGTTCAACGATGACCCCAAGCTCCAGTTCTTTCAATTTCTCGGCGAGTTTCTCGCCGTCCACGAGATCAATTGCGATCGCCCCATCCCGGGTCGCCTCTTTGAGGGCATCACGCGTAAAATAGCCTGTCGTAATAAACAATCCCTTGTCTGCCCGGCCTTGCATCGCACCTCTAAAATCGCGGATGGCGCCCGCACCGACTGATCCTTTGTACCTCTTGCACTGGAAGACGACTCTGAAACTTAGGATGCCGTTGATCTTTGCTATGCCTTTTCCGTCTATGCCGCCGTCGCCAGTTTTTCCTGTGACTTCCACCTGAACAAAGCCTGTCTCGCGGAGGATCCGCTGGATCAGTCGTTCGAAGGCCGCCGGTGTAAGTGATTCGACAAGGTAGTTATTTATCGTTTCCCGCCAATCTGGCGGAGGCATTACGACATCGGTGGCGGGAGCAGTCACTGCAGACTCCTTGTATTCCCTATCGGTGAGAGTCCAGATTCCGCGTGCCGAGTTCTCGATAAAGCCGAGTTGCTTCAGGTAGGTCCGCGTCCACGCAAGATCATATTCGAGTTGTGTCCTGCCGTCCTCTCCACCCCGTTTTGTGATGTAGGGCTTCGTGGCGACCTCATCCGGCAGTCCAAGCAGGCCGATCACTTTTTCCAATATCTCCTCATTGGATGCGGAGCCTCCGAGGGCTCGGATTGACTCTACCACGGGGGTCATCAACTCATTCCGATGTGGCAAAACATTCACACGATGGAGATTATGGGCTGGGCCGCTGGGAAAGGGTGAATGTTATTGCGAATACCTTCCCGTATTCAACAACGGCAGCATGATGGAAGCCTGCCATTTCCAGGCCGAGGGCCTGACCGCCGCCGCCTGCGCAAAGTTCGAGTGCCGTGAAAGC
>JANNVM010000718.1:0-2186 GCA_031414455.1 Verrucomicrobiota bacterium | reverse complement strand
GGGATGGGTGGTGTGGGGGGTTTGGGGGGCGCGGGTGGGTGGGGTGGGGTGGGTGGGGGGGGGGGGGCGGGGAACTGGAATCAGAACCGCAATCAGAACTGGAACAACCGGGTGAACAATCGCCAGGACTCATGGAATCAGTGGCAGAACAACAGCCAGGACCGCCGCAACGACTTCCAAAACAATCGCGATGACCGCTGGAACAATCTTGATAACGCCCGTGAAGACCGGCAGGACTGGCGCGATCAAAACCGTGAGGACTGGCAGGATCACCGCGAGAACATGTGGGACTACCGGTATGACCGCGCTGACGAAATCTGGGGCCATTGCGGCGGCTACTATGACAATTGCTTTGATGACCACTGGTGGGGAAGTTGCGGCTGGGGGCACGGCTACTACGGCTGTGGAAGCTATCCCTATAATCCATGGTGGTGGTGGGCACCCGTGACCATCGCCGCCGTCTCCGGATTCTGCAATGCGGTGACGCCGGACCCGGTCTATATTGATTACGGTACGACTGTCGTCTATGAAGGCAAAACAGTCTATGTGAACAACAAGCCGGTGCCCGCTGAAGAGTACTCGAAGCCGGCATTAACCATGGCCGCCGAGGTGGAGCAGCCTCCTCCGCCCACGCCTCCGAAAGCCGGGGAATCCTCCGGCAAGGAAGTCATCGCCACTCCTGAAAAACCCGCGGCGGACCAGTGGATGGCGCTCGGCATCTTTGCCCTCGCCCAGGAAAAGCAGGGTGATCCCGTGGCGCTCTTCCAGCTATCCGTTAACAAGGAAGGCACCATCAGCGGTGCTTATCAGAGTGCCCTCACCGATGACAAGCAGCCTGTCGCCGGCAAAATTGACACGAACACACAGACAGCCGCCTGGCGTGTCGGTGAGAACCGCACCAACATCTACACCACGAGCATCGCCAATCTGACGCAGGATGTCTGCACGGTGGCCATCCACTTCGGCAATGACCGCATTCAGGAGTGGCTGCTCGTCCGCCTCCCTGCTCCCCAGGGTGCCGACCAGGCTCCCAAGGCACCGGAAATGAACCGCGCCGTGCCCCCGGTCTCGTCCATCCCCGTCGCGAAAGGGCAGGTTGTGCCGGCCGCGGCAGCCGCGACCGCGCCGAAGCCTGCCCCGGCACCCGCGCCCGCGCCGGAGAAAAAATAACGGACAACCCGCCCCGCCGCTCGCTGCGCGATCGTTATCACCGTCGCGCCACGGGCGTGCCGGCGCTGTGGTTCACGGCGAAGGTGCCCGATCAACTTACATGCTACCGATCAGGCGATGATTCCAAAGCTTTTTGCTGCGTGGTGCCTGCTGGCCGTAACCGTAACCATTCATGCCGCGGGGCTGGCATTCGTCCTTGAGCGGGTCCTGCATTCACCAGAGAAGCAGGATACGCGGTTTTGGCCGGTGACGGCTATGCTCCTCCGTCTCGCATGGTATCTCATCCTTATTCACCTCATAGAGATCGCCGTATGGGCGCTGTTTTACTGGTGGCAGGGATGCCTGCCGGACGCGGAGTCGTCCTTCTATTTTTCCGGAGTCACCTATACCACGGTGGGATATGGCGACCTTGTGCTGCCGAAAGAGTGGCGCTTGCTGGGTCCGGTGGAGGCATTGACCGGAATTCTCATGTGCGGACTTTCCACCGGCATCTTCTTCGCCGTCGCCGCGCGAACTTTCGTGAATAGAGGCCATCCGTACGTCGCCTCCGGCCCGCAGAACCGGGAATAGCTCAGTAAAGATGTCCCAATGGACCCGGGACTGCCTGTTGGACCATAGGCGAACGGCAATTCAGGACCGCAGGGAACATCATGAGCCTCGACCCTTCTGCTCAGCGTTCCGGCCGTTGCTCCTTTCCAAAGTCCCGTCTAAAGACGTCAAATCACGTCTATTGAATAACAACATCGAATCACCAGCGCCCCATGAAACACTCTCTGCTCCTCTGTCTCCTCCCTTTTGCCGCCGCCCTCGCTCAGGCTCCCGCGGTGCCTGCCATTCCTGCGGTCCCCGCCGCGGAAGAGCAGCCTGTAAACCCGGAGGGATTTGAGGAGTCGCCCGTACTTAAGGCCTCCGCCATTCTTCTGCCGGGCTGGCTGTCAGGGCCGCACCACAAGGTGCGTGAGGATGTGGCCACTTACGCCGGTGCCAACTGGTATGTGATTGATTCCGACGCCGGA
>JANNVM010000717.1:0-3650 GCA_031414455.1 Verrucomicrobiota bacterium | reverse complement strand
CCGGTGGCGGCAATGCTCCCGGCCATGCCGCCGGCAAAGGAATCCCCTGCGCCGGTGGGATCGGCCACGGCTGTGAGCGGGAAGGCGGGCGTGGCGAAGAACGCTTTGTCAGGCCCGAAGAGCAGCGCGCCGTGTTCCCCCTTCTTCACCACCACATGCCGCGGCCCCATTTCCAGCAGCTTCCATCCAGCGGTGACGAGGCTGTTGGACTCGGTGAACATTTTCGCTTCGTCTTCATTGATCACAAAAAGGTCCACGCGCTGCATCACTTCCAGCAGGCCCTCGCGCGCTATATTGATCCACAGGTCCATGCTGTCGGCGATGACGAACGGCTTCCCGGTCACCTGATTAAGCACAGCGAGCTGGTTGTCCGGGCTCATGTTTGCAAGGAGCACGATTTTGGCCGCTGCGGCTTCCGGTGTCAGTTGCGGCGCGAATTTCTCCAGCACATCAATGGAGACGTCCAGCGTTTCCCGGTGGTTCATGTTTTCGTGATAGCGTCCGGTCCAGCGGAAGGTGCGGCCGTCTGCGAATTCGATATTGGAAATGTCAATGCCGTGCCCGGTGAGCAGTGCGCTGTGCTCCGCCGGAAAATCCTTGCCCGCGATGGAGCAGAGATGGACCGGCGCATCGAGTGCCGCGGCCAGCGAGGCATACGAGGCGCTGCCGCCGAGCAGTTCGTTGTGAACTTCAGTGGGCGTGTGGATGGAGTCGAGCGCGACGGTTCCGGAGATGAGAATGGACATGTAGATTGAGCTGGATGGAAAAGGGACCGGCGATAACCGCCCTCCCCGCCGTCTTCAAGTTCAATTCCCCGCTTGGGCGGTCCGCCACAGGCGCTATCTTCGGGGTATGCTTCTCCGCCTGCTCATCATTCTGCTCCTCTGCCTCCCGGCGGCGATTTTCGCCGGCGCGACGAACGAGAAGTGTCCGCTGATGACCGGTGAGGATGTGGACAGCGAACAGCTTGTCGAATACGAGGGTGTCACCGTGCTTCTCTGCTGTCAGGAATGCCGGAAGCTGTTCAACGCGAATCCTAAGTACGTCATCAAGGCCAGTCTTGAACTCCTGCCTCAGTTTGAGGCCATGAAGGAAAAGCTGGAACTCGACAAGGTGACGTTGCTGCCGCAGCGATTCTGTCCCATCAACCGCACGCACCTGATTACGCCGGCCAGTCCGTCGGTGGACTACAAGGGAGTGAAGATTTACCTCTGGGACGAAGATGCCGTCGCCGCGTGGGGTAAGGATCCAGACGGCTGTGCCAAACGGGCGCACGAGGCGGGGCTGTTGCCTCAGTTGGATAAGAAGAAGTGACGGCGGCCCCGGCCCGCGTTGGCACCCTTGTATTCCTATCTTGCCAAGCGGTGGCGTGCTGTCAGACTCTGCTGCACCCCAGCTCTATGTTTATGAAACACACGATCCTTCTTACTCTGCCGGCAACGGCGCTGCTGTTTGTTACCAGTCCACTGCGCGCGGAGCAGCCATCGCCTGCCGCAGGAAAACTGGTCGAGGCCCTGCAGCAGGTCGTGTCATTTGTGTCGCCCGATCCTGGAGCCCCGTCGCGGGCGATTGAACTGGAGGCGGTTTTCGAGAACGCGACCGGCGACGCGAAGATGCTGAACGGCCGGCCGGTGCGGCTCAAGTTTCAGGCACCCAACAAGTTTTTCCTGGGCACGGATGTGGATGGCCCGGTGTCGCTAAGCAGCGATGGCGCGAAGGTGTGGATCCACGTTCCAAACAAGAACATGCTCCTTGAAGGCGACGCGACCGTGCCGCGGTTCGGCGGACGGGCTGACAGTGTGCAGGCGACGAAGGTGCCGCCGGTGCAGATCCCGGTGACGACGGCGCAACTGGCGCTGGTGCCGGTGCTGACGGATATCACGACGAAATCCACGGACGGCGGCGGCCTCACGATTTCCATTACGCCGAAAGACGCGGCCGTCGAGTCGCTCCATATTCCGAAGGCGACGCTCACGGCGGTGCTGCCGGACGCGAATTCCTGGCCGCAGACGATTTCCTACGACGACGGCAAGGGCACGTCGGCGACGCTGCGGCTGAAGAGTCACGCGGTGAGCGATCAATTGCCGCAGAGTGCGTGGCAGCCGGTGGTGGAGGCGGATGACAAAACCGAACGCGTGGCGCTGGCGCACCTCGTGAAGTTTGTCGAGACCGCCGTGAGCAGCATCGGCGACAAGATTCCCACGCTGCCCCCGGCGAAGGGCGCGCGGAAGGTGATCGCCACAGAAGGAAAGGGCCGCCTTGAAGAGCACGACGGCGCGCGGGTGCTGTTCCTCGAAGGGACGCCCGAGGAAATGGGCCGTCAGCAGGGCACGCTAATGAAGAAGGAGGTCAATAGTCTTGTGGACAAGATCCTCTACGGAGTGGGTGTGGGCAGTTCCTTCGACAAGGGCCGGTGGTTCTTCGGTGAAATTGAGGAGGCCGTGCGCCGCACCGGCCCGTTCATTGACCCGCGCCACCTGCGTGAGATGGACGCCATGGCCGATGCTTCCGGACGTGATCGCGACGAGGCGAGGCTTTCCAATTTCTTCCCTGAACTCTTCCACTGCAGCGGCTTCGCGCTTCTCGGCGACTCCACGGTGGACGGCAAAGTCTATCATGGCCGGGTACTCGACTACCTCCGCGGCATGGGCCTGGAGGAAAATGCTGTGGTGATGGTCATCAAGCCTGATCAGGGCAACGCGTGGATCAATCTGAGCTACGCCGGCTTCATCGGCAGCGTCACGGCGATGAACGAAAAGCAAATCGCCATCGGTGAAATGGGCGGACGAGGGGAAGGCAACTGGGACGGCAAACCCATGGCGCAACTCGTGCGCGAAGTGATGGAGAAGTGCTCCACGCTTGAGGAAGCCATCGAACTGATGAAGACGAGCAAGCGCACCTGCGAATACTACTACGTCATCAGCGATGCGAAGTCGAAGAAGGCCTGCGGCATCAAGGCGACGAAGGACATCTTTGAAGTCATCTGGCCCGGCGGCACGCATCCGCAGCTCAGCGACCCCATCAAGGACACGGTGCTGATGTCCGCCGGCGACCGTTATACGGAACTCGTCCGCCGCGTGAAGAACAACTTCGGCAAGTTCGATGCCGAGAGCGCCCGCGAGCTGATGGCCCGCCCCGTCTGCATGAACAGCAACATCCAGAGTGTGCTCTTCGCTCCCGACACGCTCGACCTCTGGGTGGCCAACGCCGACAGTAAGAATGTCGCCAGCGCCACGCGCTATACGCGTTATAATCTGAGGGAGTTGCTCAAGCCAAGTCCGGGAGTGACGGCGCAGTGAGTGGGGAGGGGATCGGTAATCAGTAATCGGTTATCAGTAGTCAGATCTCAGATCTCAGATCTCAGAGACTGACCACTGACCACTGATTACTGATTACTGATTACTTCTTAAATCATCGGCGGCTCCTCCGGCGGCGGGCCGGAAGGAATATCCGTCGCGGGCTCGGGAAGAGTGGCGAGGCGGCGGCGGAGGACTTCCGCGCGCAGGGTGTCGCGCTCTTCGGCGTTTAGGTTCCGCTGTGCCGCGATTTGGAGATGCGCGGGCTGAATCTCCATCAGCAGAGTGTCGATCATCTTCCCCTCTCCTGGCGGCAGCATGCCGAGGTCGCTGCCCATGCGGAGCATGGACAGG
>JANNVM010000716.1:0-3842 GCA_031414455.1 Verrucomicrobiota bacterium | reverse complement strand
CTCCCGGGCCCTGTGCTGCTGGACGAGGCAGAGTGAGAGATAGGCACACACCCAGATCAGCCCGGCCACTGCGGGACGCCGGAGGCCCCGCCACCAGCCGAGCACCGCGCAGGTGAGGAGTGGCAGCGTGAGCAGCGGATCAATGACGGAGATCAAATCCCATGATTCACGCCTTTCTGTAAACGGCCAGAGCAGATGCGTGCCGTAGCTCGTCCATGTATCGCACAGGCCGTGCGTGGCCGCCGCGGCCAGGGCCGGCAGCCACATGCCTCGCCACACCCGGGCGCGGCGGCAGATGAGCCGCAGGAAGTTCGCCAGGACTACGCCGAGCACCGCGAGGAACGGAATCGCCACCAGTGCGTGTGTGAAGTGCCGGTGGATTTGCAGGGTGAACAGCGGATCGCTGGGTGAGAACAGAAAAACGTCAGCATCGGGCAGTTCGGCCGCGATGAGTCCTGCGAGCGCTGCTTTTTTTCGCAGCTCCGCGGGTGCAATCAGCAGTGCCGCCGCGATGCCGAGCGCGCCGTGTGTAATGGTATCCATCCCTGCGACGAGAGCGGCGGACTGCTCACGGGCAAGCGTTATGAGACAGAGCCGGCGCACGCCTCCGCCCGGCGTACTATATGCGTGTCATTCAGGAATCCCTGCGGCGCGGAGAAGCCGGGAGATTTGTACTTTCCCGCATCAAATCCAAACCACTGCCATGAATGCCACATCAACTCTGCGATCCTGGATCCTCATCACCGCTGCCATCCTGCTTATGCCCGGGGCGGTGCCCGCACAGGGTTCGGTCACCCTCGCGAATCCTCACTGGAATATTACCCTGACAGACCACGGATACTCGGACTTCCTGCTGGATAACACGCCGGGCTTTGAAGGGCGCGAGTATCTGTCCGGCGAATGGGGCGCGGCGGTCGGGTACCAGGTCGCCGGCGGCCCGTCCGTCACCGCGCAGTGGTTGGAGCCGCACTTCGTTTACCCCGATTGGACGACGAACTCGACTTTCACCGTCGTCACTCCGGTCACTCAAACCACCCTCAACGCAGACAATTTGCCGGTCGCGCAGTCGGTCATCAAAAATGCGCATCTCGAAATCACGCAGCGCTTCGAGATGCTCGACACGGTCACCGGCACGCCGATGGGAACGAAGCCCGCCTCCGCAGCGGGTGCGGGCACCTCCAGCAACAGCAATCGCTACGTATTGAAGCAAACCTATACAGTGAAAAACATTGCCGGCGCGGCGCTCTCCAACATTCAGCTTTTCCAACTCCTGCATGGATTGAATTCGCAGCGCGGCCTCTACGACAACCGGCTCTATAGCGGGCCGCTCAGCAGTTTCCGCTGTGACACCACGCTCGCCGGTGTGGATGCCTGGGCCACGGGCGCCGGCGCGGGGCTGGAGGATGTCATAAGCTTTCATGCGGCCTCCGCGCCCACCACGCACGAAATCGGCTATTATGGCATTGAGGGAAATGGAGTGGACAATCACAGCACCGGCAAGCCGACGGACGGCGTGCATCTTTCCATCGAAGCCAACTGGCTGACAGCACCGTACAACACGCGGCAGGGCACGGATTATTTTGCGCCGCCGGCGCGCTGGGTGAGCGGGGCGCAGCGCTGGACCCTCGGCAACCTTTCAGCGGGACAGTCGGTGAATTTCGATGTCGTGCTCAGTATCCTCACCGGCACGAAGGTGCCTGCGGGGCCGGGCAGCGCAGGAAGTTGCGATGGCGGGTCGGGTGTGCCCGGCGGGATCGACTACGAGTTTGAGAGCGTGGAGACAGAAGGTACGTGCTTTTCGGATTTCGCACGCCCCGACGAGAATGAACTCGCGGTCCGCATTGCGCAGGGTGAGTTCTCCGCATTCACTTTTCAGACGCCAAGCCAGCCGGCGCAGATCTGGGAGGTGGACTTCAGCGGCATCTACACGGGTTCGATCACTGTGGGTTTTGGTTTTGATCCGACGCTGTTGCCTGCGGGCCTCGATGAGAGCGGACTCGCCATCCATCACTTCACCGGCGGCTCGTGGGAGAATCTCGCCGGCACAGTGAACACAACCACGCACGTCATCACTGTCAGCACCGCGACACTTGGTTCGTTCGCACTCGGAGTGGATGCGGTGACCACCTTCGCCATCGGCGCCGGCACGGTTCCGGCGAACAGCGGGACAATCAACGGAACGGGTGATTATGCGCAGGGATCAAGCGTCACCCTGACAGCGGCGGCAAACGCCGGCTACGTCTTCGCCAACTGGACGGAGGGCGCGGTCGTTGTCTCCGCCTCGCCGGCCTACACGTTCACGGCGCAGGCGAATCGCACGCTCGCGGCAAACTTTGTGACCGCGGGCAGCGGGAAGATTATCGTTACCAGTTCGACCCCCGCCGCGGGCGGCTCCACGACCGGCGGCGGCGAGTACGCGCTGAGTGCGAGCGCCACAGTGGTGGCGACCTCGAATCCTGGCTACAAGTTCTCCAAATGGCTTGTGAATGGAACGAGTGTGAGCACGGACAGCAGTTACACCTTTCCGGTCACGGCGAACCGTACGCTCGAAGCGAAGTTCAAGCCGGTCTATGCCGTCACCGTCGTGGCCGATCCACCCGAAGGCGGCAATCCCGAGGCCGATCCGTTTTACGAACTCAACGAAACTGCAAAACTGAAGTCCAAGCCGGAGCCGGGCTGGTCGCTGGTAAGCTGGACGCAGAACGGCGTGGTCGTGAGCACCGACGTGGACTTCAGTTTCACCGTCACCGGCAGCCGTGACCTCGTGGCGAACTACGCGCCTGGCCACCGCATCGATCTCGTCGCCGATCCGAAAACGGCCGGCGACGTCAGCGGTGCCGGTGTTTTCCAGACGGGCATCTCAGTCACTGTCAGCGCCGGGCCCCGGGCCGGCTACGTCTTCATCGAATGGACGGAGTCCGGCAACTCCGTTAGCACCGACGCGACCTACACCTTCCCGTCCGCCGCTCCGCGCAACCTCACGGCGCGCTTCACCGCGCTGCCGGCGCTGACTCCGGCACCAGGACCGGTGCCTGGTCAAATCATCCTGACCTGGCCCGACGTGCCCAACTGGGTGCTGAACGAAAGCCCCGACTTGATTATGTGGGCCACCACTGTGCGCCCCATCACGACTCTCAACGGGATGAATTCAGTGACCGTCAGCGCCAGCGAACGGCGCGGTTATTTCCGGCTCGCATATCAATAACAATTTAACACAACTATATGTTCACACTGCCCGCCCCTCTTCATCCGGTGATCGTGCATTTTCCGATCGTCCTCGTACTTCTTGGTGCCGCTGTCGCAGTGGCTGCGGTTGTCATTCGCCGCTGGAATCTCCCGTGGATCGCCGCCGTGCTGCTCTCACTCGGAACCATCGGTTCCTGGGTGGCCGCCGAGACCGGCGAGGATGCCGAAGATCAGGCCAGCGCACTCTCCGCGGCCGCAGACACCGTGTTGGAAGAGCACGAAGAAGCCGCGGAACGCACCGAAGCCGCCAGCGCCGCCGCTGCCTTCGTGGCGATTGTCGCGGCCGCCCTGGGGGTATTCGCTGCCCGGCGGAAACCGGGTGTCCCGGCGGACGGGCCCGGATGGCTCGCGCATCCCATGGTCCCTTCCGGCCTTCGTGCCGCCACAGCCCTTGCCGCGCTCACGGCGTGCTTTTTTGTTTATCAAACCGGCCATGCCGGCGGCAAGCTGGTCTATGAACACGGTGTCGGCGTGAAAGAAGGTGCCGCCGCGGCCGCACCTTGAGGTTCGCTTACTGAATGGTTACCATTGCCGGATCGCCCGGAGACTATTCCCTGGACTGGTGTAACGCGGCGCTCCCTGTTGCCGCCACCGCG
>JANNVM010000715.1:0-6231 GCA_031414455.1 Verrucomicrobiota bacterium | reverse complement strand
GGCGTAGCGAAATCCCACGCCCTGCACGCGTCCGGTGTAGATGACCTGTTTGGCTACCATGCCGCGAGGCTGGCACACGTCGCCGCGTGTGCAAGCGCCGCCCGCGTAGAGGGGACTTCCAGTCCCCCTGGTTTCCCCGCTTCGCACGCGCATGGCCGCAGCGTTGAGATGCCATCTTGCCTCCCGCCCTGGATGACTCCAGACTCGCCCACATGACCCAATCCCTTCCCATTCTTTATGTCAAAACCGGCTGCCCGTGGTGTGAAGAAGTTCTCGAATACCTCGACGGACGCGGCATCGGTTATCAGAAAGTCACCGTCTCCGGAAACCGAGAAGCCATGCAGGCGATGACGGATCTTTCCGGCCAGTCGAAGGCGCCCACGATGGACTGGGACGGCGAAGTGCTGGCGGACTTCGGCGTGGACGAACTGGTGCCGTTTTTGAAGGAACGCGGGGTAAGCTGAAGAAATACCCGCGCTGCCCACTTGCCGCCGGGGTGCCGGTTGTCATGCTCAGCCGCTTTCCGATATGCAACAATACCACGACCTCCTGCGCCACGTTCTCGCTCACGGAAAGCAGCGTGTGGACCGGACAGGAGTCGGCACGGTTTCGGTCTTCGGCGCGCAGGCCCGCTACGATCTCCGCGGAGGCTTTCCGCTGGTGACGACGAAGAAGGTCCACCTGCGCTCGATCATTTACGAACTGCTGTGGTTCATTGCCGGTGACACCAACATCCAATACCTGAAGGACAACAAAGTCACCATCTGGGACGAGTGGGCTGATGAGAACGGCGACCTCGGGCCAGTGTATGGTAAACAATGGCGCCGCTGGGAAGGGCCGGACGGCACGAAGATTGACCAGCTCCGCGAAGTCATCGGGCAAATCCGCACGAAACCCGAAAGCCGCCGCCTCATCGTGAGTGCGTGGAATCCCGCAGAAGTGCCTAACATGGCCTTGCCGCCCTGCCACACGCTGTTCCAGTTCTACGTGGACCTCGACGAACGCACGTTGAGCTGCCAGCTCTATCAGCGCAGCGCGGACCTTTTCCTTGGCGTCCCGTTCAACATCGCCGGCTACGCGCTGCTTACCATGATGGTCGCGCAGGTCACCGGCCTCACCCCCGGTGATTTTGTGCATACGTTCGGCGATCTCCACATCTACCTGAACCACCGGGAGCAGGTGGATCTCCAACTCAGCCGCGAGCCTAAGGCGCTGCCGGTGATGCGCCTGAACCCTGACGTGAAGGAAATCGAGGGCTTCACATTCGAAGACTTTACGCTGGAGAATTACGATCCGTGGCCGGCGATCAAAGCCGCCGTGGCGGTCTGACAAAAAGTGCCCGGTGCCCGGTTCTCAGTAAGAAACCGAACACCGGGCCCCGGGCACTGAGCACTGAGCACCGAGCACCGAGCACTGAGCACCGAGCACCATGAATCCAACTTACAAAGCCGTCGCCGCCATGGCCGCCAACCGTGTCATCGGACGCGATGGCGCGCTGCCGTGGAAATTGCCGGAGGACATGAAGTTCTTTCGCGCTCTCACCAACGGTCATCCCATCGTGATGGGCCGCAAGACATGGGAGTCGCTGGGCCGTCCGCTGCCTAACCGGAGAAACATTGTACTCTCGCGCACCATGACCGCCGTGGAGGGAATGGAGGTCGTTGGTTCCGTGGAGGAATTGCAAGCGCTGGGCCTGACCGGTGATGTCTTCATCATCGGGGGCGCGGAAATTTACCGGCTGCTGATGCCGCAGTGCGCCTCTGTTTATCTCACGGTGCTCGCGGCCGCCGCGGAGGGCGATACGCACTTTCCTGAGTTCGAGTCTGACTTTCCAAGTGTCACCGTGCTGCAAACGCTCGACAGCGTGGCCGAGTGGCGGCTCTACGAGCGGACCTTGACGCCCCCGGGCGACTAATCCACACTCCGCGCTCATGGCGTTACTCAACATCTCCGGACTTCGCGTGCATTTCCCTGTCAAAGGCGGCGTGCTGCACCGCACGGTCGCCTCCTGCCGCGCGGTGGACGGGGTTTCGCTCACCGTGGGCAAAGGCGAGACGCTGGGCCTCATCGGGGAGAGCGGCTGTGGCAAGACCACGCTGGGCAAGGCCATTGTCGGCCTCAATAAACCGGTGAGCGGCTCCATTCAGTTCGAGGGCAATGAGATAGCCGGGATTCGCCCGGGAACGATGAGCCGGCAGATGCAGATGATTTTCCAGGATCCCGCGGAGTCGCTCAATCCCCGCATGACGGTGGGTGCCCTTCTGGAGGAGCCGTTCGTTATTCACAAAACCTGCGCACCCGCAGAGCGCAGCAGACGTGTGACCACTCTCCTGGAGAAAGTGGGGCTGCCTGCGAATGCCGCCGGCAAATATCCGTTCGAGTTCAGCGGCGGCCAGCGGCAGCGGATCGGCATTGCGAGGGCCATCGCGCTGAATCCTCAACTCATTGTGTGCGACGAGCCGGTCAGCGCGCTCGACGTCTCTGTACAAAGTCAGGTGCTCAATCTGATGATGGACCTCCAGCGCGAGTTCCACCTGAGTTACCTCTTCATTTCGCACAATCTTGCCGTCGTGCGCCATATCTCCGATCGCATCGCAATCATGTATCTTGGCAAGATCGTGGAACTCGGTCCGTCGGCGGTGATCACCACCGCGCCGCGCCACGCTTATACCAAAGCCCTGCTCAGCGCGATTCCGGTGCCGGATCCAACGGTCCGGCCGAAGCGCTCTCTGCCCATCGGTGACGTCCCCAGCCCCATCAATCCGCCGCCCGGCTGTGCCTACGGTCACCGGATGAAAGCACCGCGCTATCAAGAGAGCATTGGCCGCGAACCCGGCCTGCGCGAAGCGGGCCCTGGTCACTGGGTGAGCGACTGCCCGTGCTGCGTGGAGTGGTGAGGCCTCGCCGGAGCCGGCGCTATACCTCAAACGCTTTCTCCACCAACTGCTTCTGCTCGGCTTTGTGGAAGGTGCTGCTGCCCACTGCGGGGCTGGCGGCGCGATCGCGGCCGGCATAGCGGACGCGCATGTCTGTGAAGCGCTCCAGTTTGTGAACGATGTAGGCCCATGCGCCCATGTTGAGGGGCTCCTCCTGACACCAGACCCATTTCTTATTCGCCCGCGGATAACGCGCGATGATCTCCTTGAGCATCTCGTCATGGAACGGATAGAGCTGTTCGATCCGAATGATCGCGGTGCTCTTGAGCTTGTGTTCGTTGCGGTAGTTGAGGAGATCGTAATAGACCTTGCCGCTGCAAAAGACGAGGCGGGTGACACGCGACGGGCCGGCGATGAGTGCGTCGTCGTCGATCATTTCCCGGAAGCACGTGTCGCCGGTGAAGTCGGCCTCGGTGCTCACGGCCTGGGGATTCCGCAGCATGGACTTGGGAGTCATGATGACAAGCGGCTTGCGGAACGGGCGCTGCAACTGCCGGCGGAGCACATGGAAATACTGCGCCGGTGTCGTCAGGTTGCAGACCTGGATGTTCCCCTCCGCGCAGAGCTGGAGGAAGCGTTCGAGCCGCGCGCTGCTGTGCTCGGGGCCCTGGCCTTCATAGCCATGGGGCAGCAGAAGCGTGATGCTGCTCGGTTTTTGCCACTTCGATTCCGCACTGGCGATGAACTGGTCAATGATGACCTGAGCGCCGTTGCTGAAATCGCCGAATTGCGCCTCCCACAGCACGAGCATCTCGGGAGCCATGAGGCTGTAGCCATAGTCAAAGCCAAGCACGGCAGCCTCACTCAGCAGCGAATTGTAGGCGCGGAACGTCGCCTGATTCGGCGCGAGATTCTGCAGCGGCATGTAGCGATCGCGGTTCTCGGTGTCGTAGAAACAGGCGTGCCGCTGGCTGAAGGTGCCGCGGCGCACGTCCTGCCCTGACAAACGCACCGGATGTCCGTCGGTGAGGAGTGAAGCAAACCCGAGGTGCTCGGCGTGGCTCCAGTCGTAGGGCCCGCCCGCTTCTGTGGCGGCGCGGCGCTTGTCCACCACAGTGCGCTTCACCGTCGGGTGCAGGCGGAATCCGGCGGGCACGTCAGTGAGCTTGAGACCCAGTTCGCGGAACCGTTCGGCTGTGAGGCCTGTGGTCACCGGAGTGAAGTTGAATTCCGGTTGGAATACCGCGGTCGAGCCGGCAAATACTTCCTTCTTCAGGTCGCTGCCCTTGTGAGTCTTTTCCATCTCCAGCAGTGCGGCGTGCTCGCGCTCATGGCGCTCCTGGATTTCGGCAAGAATGGCGTCGGCGCGTTGCGCGGGGACTTCACCGCTCGTCGCGAGTTTTTCGCGGAAGATGGCACCAACGGTTTTCTTGGCGGCGATGAGCTTGCTGACCTTCGGCTGCGTGAAGCTCGGCTCGTCCGTTTCGTTGTGGCCGTGCCGGCGGTAGCAGTACATATCAATGACGACGTCGCGCCCGAATTTCTGCCGGAACTCCAGCGCCAGCTTTGCCACGAAATAGACCTCCAGCGGATGCTCGCCGTTCACGTGGAAAACGGGAGCTTCGATCATCTTGGCCACGTCCGTCGCGTAAGCCGAACTGCGCGCATCCGCGGGCGACGTGGTGAAGCCAATCTGGTTATTAACCACGAGGTGAATGGTGCCGCCGGTCCGATAGCCGGGAAGCTGGGAAAGGTTCAGCGTCTCGGCGACCATGCCCTGGCCGGCAAATGCCGCGTCGCCGTGCATCAGCAGCGGGAGCACCCCTTTGCGGTCGAGTCCGTCATTCAAATGGCGCTGCTTGGCGCGGGCAATGCCTTCCACCACCGGATTCACCGCCTCGAGGTGACTTGGATTCGCCGCGAGCATGACTTTCACGTCGCCCCCGGGAAGGCGGCGTGTGATCTCATAGCCGAGGTGATACTTCACATCACCGTCACCGGCCACGAGGTCGGGAATGTAGTTCTCACTGAATTCATGGAGGATGACCTTGAGCGGCTTTTGCAGAAAATTGGCGAGGACGGTGAGTCGTCCGCGGTGGGACATGCCCATGGCGATTTCGCTGATCCCGTAGTTAGGGCATTCCTGGAGCACGGTATTGAGCACGACCATCGCGCTCTCCCCGCCTTCGAGACTGAAGCGCTTCTGGCCTTTATATTTCGTGTGGAGGAATTGCTCGAACGTCTCGGCCTCCCAGAGCCAGCGCAGCACGTTCTCGCGGGTGTCGGTGCTCGTGTTCGGCAAATCCACGCGCGCTTCGATCCGGGCCATGAGCCAGTCGCGCACTTCGTAATTGTTGATGTGCATGAACTCGAACCCGATGCGGTCGCAGTAGGTCTTCTTGAGTCGCTCGATCATCGTCCCGAGTTTGGTGCGGCGACCGTCGTTGTAGAACATGGTCTCCACCTCGCTCTGCATATCAGAGTCGGTGAAGCCAAACGCCCTGGCCGACAGCCGCGGCACGTCATCTCCCTTCGGACTTAACGGATCCAGCCAGGCCGCCGTGTGGCCGATGTCGCGATAGGCCTCCAGCATCCGCGTCACGTTCGCGCGGAACATCATCTCCTGCTGACTCATCCCCACACTCTGCACGCCGCGGTTCTCATCCAGCACATTGACCGGCGAGCGCGGCTTCGGCTGAGAGACGCCGAGTTCAAATCCTTCAAAGAACGACGACCACGTCGCTTCGACGGAGCGCGGGTTGTCTTTCCACTGCTGGTATTTGTCTTCCAGCAGATCAACATTCAGGCGGGCGGAGATGGTCGAGGACATGGCGGCGGAAATGGAAACGGGACGCGGGATGGGACGGTGAATGACGAGCGGAGCGAAGCGACACAGGCGAGCAAGCAAATTGTATCAACGAGCCAAATCAGAAAGAAGAAATCCGGGGGAATTCCGGTTTCGTCATTTCGCGCGCTATCCCTCCAGTTCAACGAATCGCTCCTCCACCTGACGGATGATCATTTTCTCCACGTCATCGTCCTCAAGGCGTGCGACGACTTCCATGGTGAAACCGAGTGAGATCATGTGCTCGGAGGACTGGCGGGTGATGCCGCGGCTTTGGAAGTAGAAGACTTCCTCTTCGCTGAGGCGTCCGCTGGTGCTGCCGTGGCTGCACTTCACCTGGTCGGCGTTGATTTCGAGACCTGGCATGGAGTTGGCCTCACATTCGTCGCTGAGGAGGAGGTTGCGGCACTTTTGGTAGGCGTCGGTGAAATGTGCCCCGTGGTCCACGCGGATGAGACCGGCGAAGATTGTCTTCGCGTTGGCGAAAAGGACGTTCTTATAAAGCAGGTC
>JANNVM010000714.1:0-5280 GCA_031414455.1 Verrucomicrobiota bacterium | reverse complement strand
GGCGATGATCGGGCAGGCGGGCACCGTCGTGGATGACATCGAGCCGCAGGGCGGACACGGCCGTGTGAAGACCGGCGGTGAGGAATGGCGGGCGCTGGCGACCGATGCCCGGGGAATTCCTGCCGGCGTGCGTGTGGAGATCGTCTCGGTGCAGGGTGCGACGCTTACGGTGAAGCCGGTGTAGCGGGATAATTCACGCGCTCAAAGATACCGCCGCCGAGGAGCTCGTCGCCGTCGTAGAGGGCGCAGATTTGTCCGGGTGCGAGGGCGCGCTGCGGTGTGTCGAACGTAATGGCAACGCGTCCGTCTCCGGCGTTTTCCACCAGAGCAGGCTGTCCCGGGCAGCGGTAGCGCGGCTGGACGCTTAGTCTGGCAGGAAAAGCCGGCGGCGGCTGAAGCCAGGTGAGTGAAGTGACTTCGCAGTGCGAAGCGTAGAGCCGCGGCGTGTCGGGCCGGTCGAAAGCGACGACCAGTTCGCGTGTGGTCTGCCGCTTCTCAACGACGACAAAAGCTTCGCGATAGGTGTTCGATGCGACGCCGAGGCCTTTGCGCTGGCCGAGGGTGTATAAATGCACGCCGCGGTGTTCGCCGAGGCGCTTTCCTTCCTGACTGACGATGTATCCCGGCTCGTCGGGAACGTAGGCGCGGAGGAAGTCGCTCATTTTTACCTGACCGATAAAACAGATCCCCTGGCTGTCCTTCTTGGCCGCGGTGCTGAGCCCCAGTGCTTCCGCGCGGCGGCGGACCTCCGGCTTGAGCATTCCGCCGATGGGAAAAAGCGCGTGTTGCGCCTGCTCCTGACGGAGCAGCGCAAGGAAGTAAGTCTGGTCCTTGTTGGGATCGAGCCCGCGCAGGACACGGCTGCGATGCGCTTCGTGCTCTACCCGGGCATAATGGCCGGTGGCGACAGACGAGAAGCCGTGCTCCTGCGCGTAGCGGAGGAAGACGCCGAACTTAATCTCACGGTTGCACATCACGTCTGGATTGGGCGTGACCCCGCTGCGGTAACCTTCGAGCAGATACTGCACGACGCGCTCGCGGTAGTCGCGCATGAGATTGACGACCCGGAACTCGATGCCAAGGCGGCCGGCGACGGCACGGGCGTCTTCGATGTCCTGCATCCACGGGCAGTCACCGGCAATGTTGTCCTCGTTGATCCAGTTTTTCATGTAGGCTCCCGTGACTTCATGCCCCTGCTCCAGCAGCAGGGCCGTGGCCACACTGCTGTCCACGCCGCCGGACATCGCTGACAATACCTTCGCCATTCCGGCAATGAGCACGCACCGCCCGGCGAGGCAAGCGCTGGCCAATGCGGCCGGAGCAGGTATTGACAGCCGCCCGGGATTCTGGTGAATTCCTGACATGGAAGCTCCCGCGACCGAATCCCCCTTCAAAAAAGACGAGCCGGTCTCCGGCTCGCGCTTCTGGATTTTCCTCACCGGCCTCTGTGCCGCCGTATGGGCGGTGATGGCCGTTTGGCACTGGGGGCGAGCCGTGCAGGACGAATACGATTTCCTGATGCTGGCGACGGCAGTGGGCCTGCTCGGGACGCTGGCCGTATTTTTGTTCCAGTCAGCGTTTGCGGCAGGGCAGTGCCGGGCGCAGCGGAGTTTTGAGATTATGGCCGCCGCTGTCCGTCCGCAGCGCCGGGTATGGGGCATCCTGGCCATTATGGGAGCCGCGGGGGCCGTATGCTTCACGTTATGGGCGCTGCGACACCGGCCGATTAACATCTACATCCGCACCATGATGCAGAAGCATTCACAAGCCCCACCGGCGAGACAGGTTCCGCAGGCTCCACAGATTCCACAGGCAACGCCGGCTCCTCCGGCAAATAACCAATCCACGCAACAACCGTGAGCATCACTCATCCCCTCCGCTCCTCCACCCGTCAGGCGCTCGAAGAAGGCGAGCGTGAGGCCCGCTCTGTCGTCGTTCATGCTTGTTCAGCCCAGTGGCGCTGGCAGGCGGGACTCGGCATGGTGCTCATCACCGTGGCGGTGACAGTTGCGTGGTGGCTGATGGAAATCTCCGACCGCATGGCACTCATGGAAAAGGCCTTCGGGCATGTTCCGCCGGTTCCGCCGCAGCACGTCGCCGCGTTCGGTTTCGGGTGCAGCATTCTGTGTCTGCTGAATGCCGCGATGCTTTTTAACTGCGCCAGCAGGTTACACTCTTTTGTGAGTTCGCGCCGGGTGCTGGACCTTCATGCCGCTTTGCGCAGGCTGCGTTTTCTGTGGCGATTTGTCGGATTTTCCGTGGCGGTGGTCACCGGGATCATGGTGTGGGCCGTGTTTACCGGAAAACTGCCGCTCCTGCGGTAGGTTAGAAGAAGTTTCTGATGTCCCGCCGGAAAATTGAATGCACAGTGAGTCCTCCCTTTTCTCCACTCATGCCGCCCCCGCCCGCCACCCGTGATTTGCTCCGCCTCCTGCCCTCCGTGGAAAAACTCCTCCAGGCGCTGGGCGGGGAAGGGGATTTGCCACGGGAACTGACCGCGCACCTCGTCCGTCAGGAAGTGGCGCTCATGCGTGAGGAAGCCGTGGGCGGGAAAGAACCGCCGGCATTCGACTCCGCCGTCGCGCGCGTCCAGCGGAGGCTCCGGAGCATGGCCCGCAGCCGCATCCAGCCGGTCATCAATGGCACCGGCGTCATGATTCACACCAATCTTGGCCGCTCGCCGCTCTCGGTCGCCGCGAGCGATGCTCTGCGGGATGTCGCCTGTCAGTATAACAACCTCGAACTCGATCTCGACACCGGGGAGCGGGGCAAGCGGGGCCGGTTTGTCGAGACTGCGCTGGCGGTGCTGACCGGAGCGGAGGCCGCCACGGTGACCAACAACTGCGCCGCCGCCCTCGTGCTCATCCTGCGGCACATTGCCGGTGGAGAGAAAAAGGAAGTCATCATCTCGCGTGGACAACTGGTGGAAATCGGCGGCGGCTTCCGCGTCCCCGACATCATGGAGACCAGCGGTGCGGTCCTCCGCGAAGTTGGTGCCACCAACAAAGTCACTCTTGCCGACTATCGCAAAGCCATCACGCCTCACACGGCGATGCTCCTGCGCGTCCACCGCAGCAATTTCTACATGGACGGCTTCATCGGCGAGCCTGACACTGCGGAACTCGCCGCCCTCGGGCGTCAGCACGGTCTGCCTGTCGTCGAAGATCTCGGCAGCGGCGCGATGGTCCACACCAACGAACTCGCACCCATCGAGCACGAACCCACGCCGCGGGAAATCCTCGCGCAGGGCGTGGACCTTGTCTGCTTCAGCGGCGATAAACTCTTCGGTGGTCCCCAGGCGGGTATCATTTGCGGAAAAGCCGGACTCATCGCCGGCATCAAACGCGATCCCTTTTTCCGCGCCCTCCGCTGTGACAAACTCATCCTGACCGCTCTCCAGGAGACCGTGCTGGAATATCTCCGCCACTCCCAGGGCGAAGGCCTCAGCCCCCATACGGCATCGCTTCCACTGCTGCAAATGCTGGCACTCCGCGAGGACACCCTGCGCCCGCGCGCGGAGGCGATCATCGCCGGCCTCTCCGGCACGCCGGTCACGGCGACCATCGGCGAAGGCACCGCCCGCTGCGGAGGCGGCACCATGCCCCGAAGCAGTCAGCCGTCGCTCACTGTGGACCTCTCCCCGTCATCGCTGAGTCTGACAATTTTCGCCCGCCACCTTCGCGAAGGCTCGCCGCCCGTCGCCGGCTATATCGAGAGCAACCGTCTGCGCCTCGACCTCCGGACCGTGTTCCCTCATCAGGACGCCTCGCTCATCGCGGCGATCCGCACGGCCCTGCAATAATTTCCGCCTCGACCGGCCTGCGCACCTGCGTCACCGCCGGACCAACCATCGCCGATCTCGACCACCTCCAGTTTGGCTGCCGCGAGACGGTGGCGTGCGTCTCGATGTCCGTCTCCGCGGCGCACTTGCGGAGTAACCGTGTTTTTCCTGGACACTGCGCGGCGCGCGCTCCTATAAGTCGGTCGCTGCCCGGCTGTTGCAGCGCCCTATTTCCTACAACCACAAACTACTATGTCTCACACTCTCCCAAAACTTCATAACGCCATGTGGCCTGGTCTCGTCGGTAAAGGTGACGGCCCGGATCAGGAGCCGCCCATCAGTCTGGAGCGCATGCTCGACCTCTCCGCCGCCGCCAGTGTGGGCGGGCAAAAATTCGAGGGCATTGACTACTTTCTCTTTCTCCCGCACACGGATCCCAATGCGAGCGACGATGAGTTAAAGCGCATCGCCGATCTCATCGCGGGCAAGGGCTTCTCCGTCGGCTCGCTGGTGGCACCGGTATGGCCAGGAACCGTCGGGGATTCGGCCATGGGCGACGACGCGCAGCAGGAGAAATTCCTCAGCGCCGTGCGCATGGCCTGCCGTATTGCCAAAGTCTTCAATGCCCACGGCGTGCGGAAGTACGGCGTCATCCGCATTGATTCCGCGGAGTTCGGGCTCGCCAAGTGGCGCGACAATCCGAAGGCCAGCACCGCGCGCATCGTGGATACCTTCAAGAAGGCCGCTCAGATCGCGAAAGACCACGGCGAGCGCCTCGCCGCTGAAGGTGAGATTTGCTGGGCCGGGATGCACTCCTGGCGTGACATGGTGGACGTGCTCGAAGGTGTGGGCA
Organism: Verrucomicrobiota bacterium; assembly: GCA_031414455.1. Taxonomy (GTDB): domain Bacteria; phylum Verrucomicrobiota; class Verrucomicrobiia; order Verrucomicrobiales; family V1-33; genus V1-33. Next base: position 646 of record JANNVM010000714.1, on the reverse strand, counting down.
TGCCGGAGTCACTGGGCTTTCAGGCTGACCTCGCGCACACTTACCTTTACACGCTGGGCTATAACGCTCCGGAGCACGCGCTGCTCAAAGAAGGCTACAGCGACGCTGAGTTCTGGGCAGCCTATGAGAAGATGACCGACGCCCTGCGCCCATGGACGATTGATTTCCACGTCGCGCAGAATGACGGCACCGTGCATGGCACGGGCAGCCATGACAAAACGGGTAAACATTGTCAGGCTGACGACCCGAACGGCAAACTCGACATCGTGAAGTGCGCCGGTTACTGGCTGAAGGACGCCGCCGCCCGCGGCATCCAGCACATTTGCTGGGACGGCTGCATGTTCCCCAATGCCGTGCTCGAAACGCCGGCCACCTGGAATACCATCCTCGGCACCATGCTCAAAGTGCGTGATGCCCACGGCTGGAGTTGACAGGGCGCGGCCCCCCGCGGGGCATTTCCATCAGCCATCACCGGCTCTTCAGAAACGCCGCCACATCCGCCGCCGCCTGCGCGGTCAGGCCTAACTGCGCCGCGCTCATCATCAGACTGCGCTGAAGATTGTTCTTCGATTTGACCTTCGCCAGCGGCAAATGGCTTGGCCGTGGAGTGGGCTTCCCAGCCCACCGGTTGTCCTGGTGGGCTGGG
>JANNVM010000713.1:0-1559 GCA_031414455.1 Verrucomicrobiota bacterium | reverse complement strand
TTTCAATACGCCGGCTTTCTCCTCGTCGTGGGATTGGCCAGCGCCTTTTACAGCGCCGCCGACCGGACGGCAGGATGGAATGCGCACGGTGCTACCGGCCTCTATGCCTGCGGCGGCTCTGCGGTGATCGTCGCGCTCATGGCATGGCTGACGGGCAAAGGCAAAGAATGGGCTGCGTGGGTTGGTCTGGTGCTGGCGTTTCTGCTGCTCGCCTACGGTGGTAAGACGCTGTTCACGCTCGTTCGTGATGTGCCGGGGCAGGCACTGAAAGTCGCGACAGAGCGTGGCATTGATCCCGAAGACGCCGAGAGGGTCGTGCTTTACAAGGCCGGCATCTTCGGAGTGATGGCGATATTTTCCCTGAGCGCATTCCTGCGGCTCGGTCTGGCACTGCGGCACGGCAAGACGGCATGAACGTTGCGCCCCGCCCGCCGCGGAAATTTCATCCGCACCCGTTTGCCTATCATCAGGAGATTGAACTCGAAGTCACCACCCTGACCAATATGGGGCAGGGGCTCGGTCGTGTGGACGGCTGGGTGGTGATGGTGCCGTTCACGCTGCCTGGTGAACTCGTCCGGGTGCGCATCTACCGGAACGACAAGAACTTCAGCGAAGGCGACCTCGTGAGTGTGCTGCGTCCGTCACCGCACCGTGTCGAGCCGCGCTGCGGACTGTTCGGTCAGTGCGGCGGATGCCAGTATCAGCATCTGGCCTACGCGGAGCAGTTGGTATGGAAGCGCCGCCAGGTGGAGGACTTGCTGCAGCACATGGCGAAGGTGGAATTTCCCGTCTCGCCTGTAATTACCTCACCCATGAAATTTGGCTATCGATCCAAGATCACTCCACACTTCGAGCCGAACCGCGAGGGTCTGGTGCAGGAGATCGGCTTCCTCAAGGCCGGCCGGCGGAAGGAACTTGTGGACGTGCCGCACTGCGACATCGCCACCGATGCCATCAATGGGGTGCTCGAAAAGGAGCGCGCGGTCATTCGCAGCAAGACCTGGAAGCGCGCGGCCACCCTGTTGCTGCGCGACACGGGCACGGAAGTGCTCACCGACAACAACGCCACGGCGCTCACCGAAGTTGGAGGCCTGACATTTGAGTTTCTTGCCGGTGACTTCTTCCAAAACAATCCGTTCATCCTCGAGTCGTTCGTCACGTGGGCCGTGCAGCAGGCGAAGCAGGGAGGCGCGCGGTTCCTCGTGGATGCTTACTGCGGCAGCGGGCTGTTCAGTCTGTTCGGCGCGCGCGAATTCGAGAGCGTCACGGGTATCGAAATCTCCGTCACCGCCGTGGAGCGCGCGCGGCGCAATGCGGAGCGCAACGGCCTGACCAACTGCGCCTTCACCGCGGGCAGCGCCGAGGCGATTTTTGAAAACATCAAGCTGCCCGCCGCTGAAACGGCGGTGATCATTGACCCGCCGCGGCGGGGATCGGATGAGGTGTTCCTCCAGCAACTCTTCGCGTTTGGGCCGCGTACTGTCGTTTATGTGAGCTGCAATCCCGCCACCCAGATGCGAGATCTCCGCCATCTGCTCGATGCCGGCTACCGGCTCACC
>JANNVM010000712.1:0-2569 GCA_031414455.1 Verrucomicrobiota bacterium | reverse complement strand
GGCAGCGATCACAACACCTGGCCTTATATGAACTTGTCGGGGAGATGGGGACGACGGAATCCCCACCTCTGAAAGGTATTTGAGGAATTCGCCCCGGTTGTTGTCCAGTATGGCCGTTGCCATTCGAATCGAGAGTGATTGTTCGGACCGTTCGCAAAGAAAATCCAGATCCGTGAAATCGCCGTTTCGCACGATGGCGTAATGATCGCAGCACAAGCTGTGCATCGGTTGTCCGAAGGGAGCCTTGATCGTTATGGACTTCTCTTTCGCCATGCCTTTAATAATTTGGAAGGCGACCTAAGGATAAGGATTTGGGACCGCAAGGATTATTCGGAGCAGGAGTCGCCTGAAATTCAACGTCTCCGAACAGTTTTATCGAGTTGCGGTAGTTCCGGGCCACGCAGCGGCTGTATTTTTCCCGCTTCACAGCATGCAGCCGTATCGTACGGCTGGTGATCCGCTTTGTCCGGTAAGCCTCGGCTTCCGGACCGCCGGACGGCTTCATCTCCGGCGCGCCCACGGCGGCAGGACGCACTTTATCTTTCTTCCCGGCGGCGTCCTTAATCTCAATGCTGTCGCCGTTGACACGCAGTGACGTCACTTCCTCTACAGACAGCGGGAGGCTCAGCAGCAGCAGGCAGAGGAGCGCTTTCATGTCAGTCCCGCGCCTTGGCAGGTGTCGTGAGGACGAGGCCGATGCCAAATTCCACGGCACCGGCGAGCATGGTGGCGACAAAAAACGTCACCGCGTTCTCCACGGGGGACTTCACCACTGCCAGCAACGCCAGCAACGCCCATCCAAATGTGGAGAATGAAGCTACCAGGAAGCAAACGCCATAGACGATCCGCCACACTGGCAACGGTGGCGGCGGGCGGAGAGCTGGATGTTCGACTGGCGGCAGTGAGGCCGCCACACGGATCGCCGGCGATGGCGCACGCCGGGCCGGCGGAGTCTCGGCATGGATCGCATCCCAATAGTCATCAAGGGTCAGCCATTGGTCGTCTCCTTCCTGACAAGCCGGCGTGCCGCCCGTCACTTCGCCGTTGGTAATCAGACGGCGCACGGCCGCCGCGGGCAGCGGCCCGCGCGGTGATTCCTCGCCGTCCACCTGAATGTGATAGCGCGTGATCATGTTACCAAGTAAATTTCGGGGCCGCACCGAGCCCGCCTTCATGGATAGCGCGGCCCACGATCCAGAGCTGCGGATAAGGCCAAGTATTCTCCGCCTCCACTCTTACCCAAAAAAGCATCTTCTCTTTCGTCTCACTGCGCAGCAACTTCTTGAGCTTGTCCCGCGCATCGTTGGGGAAGCCGATGAACGCATAATTGCTATCTTTTTTGAAGATCGTCCCGGCGAACATCCGGGCGCTCGACGCATCAATGGCCTCAATGTCGCTGGCGCTGTTCACGATCACTTCCACTCGGATGATTTGACCGTCGAGATCAAACATCTTTTCCTGCACCTCAGCGATGCCCCACGTCTTGCCCTTCTGCGCTTTGGATGGATCAGCCGGAATGTTTTCCCAACCCTGCGGATCAGCCTCTTTCTTCACTGCGGCGGCCGGGACCGCGGGCTTCATTTCTTTTTCCGTGAGCTTCTCTGCTGCTTTGGCCGTCGGTTTTTTCTCAGCCTCAGCCTGACTCTCCGCCACTTTCTTTTCCACTGCCGACTTCTGTTCCCGAAAGGCCTTCGCCTTCGCCGTATCGAACTTGTATTTAGCCGCCAGATCCGCCGGCAGTTTCTCCATGTGGATCTTCGTGATACCGTCTGAGTGCTCGATCTTCAGGCCATCCGGCTCCTGCTTGATTACTGAGTAATTCTTGTAAGTCGTGTCGCCGATCTTCAGATCTTCAGCGCGGGCAATGCCGGCGAACAGCGCCAGCGTCAGAATTTTAGGCAGTGTCGTCATGGCTTCGTTTTGGGTTTGTCAGTGACGCCCGACATGGCGGGCGGCGGGATTCCTGGCCCGCTCTATCAGACTTTTAGCAATTGTCCACTTTTGCCGCGGGCGTTATCAAGTAAGCGCGTGAGGTGATCCTCTATGCCATCCTGACATCGAACGCAGAGGCGGTTCGAGAACGAATACATCCCCTCCGACCCGCGGCAGCCTACGCTGAATCCTCCAGCGTGCTGTACGGAATCCGCTTTAACGACTGTGACAAAGGGAACTTAAACAGCGGGGCCAGCCCTAAAGGCGTGATTCCCGCCAATGGGCACTTCGCCGCCATGGCTGGAACCTTTCATGAAGCCGCAGTCAGTGATCCTTTCGTTCATTCAACTGCCGCACAGCCTGGCGAAGTTCCTGAATCTCGCGGCGGAGGGCTTCGACGTCGTTGTCAGGGCGGCGATCCTCACGGCGGGGCTTGTCGCGTTCTACGTCCTCGCGGCGCGGTTCGTCACGCCGGCCCTCCTCGCGCCTCGGCTCTTCACGCCGGCCTTCTTCGCGTTTGGGCTCCTCGCGGCGTGCCTCTTCAGGGCGCGGCTGGTCCGGACCGTGAAGTGCGGCACGGAACCGGTTCGCGAGTTGATTGAGGTGCTCGGCGGGCTCCGGCAGTCCGGCCTCGCGC
>JANNVM010000711.1:0-16336 GCA_031414455.1 Verrucomicrobiota bacterium | reverse complement strand
TGCGGCAAACCACGGCCTTGCTCAACCCCGATGTGGGCGGCATCGTTTCCGGCACTTGGACGTGGTTGGGACCCGGCAACATCGGCGGGCGCATTCGGGCGCTGGTGATTCACCCGACGAACCCCAACCAGATGTGGGCGGGGAGTGTGGCGGGCGGCATTTGGGCCACCACCAATGGCGGCAGCACCCCGGACTACGGCCTGTGGGTGCGCATGGAAGACCTCAGCGCCAGCATGGCGGACAACCACTGGCCCCTCGCCAGCTCCGGCAATCTTTACAAAAAGGGCCGCCCTGACGAATTCTGGCGCAGCACGGCCGCAGCTCCGTCCAATCCCGACGGCCTCCTCGACGGCTGGAGCAAGCAAAACAACAGCGGGGCCAACGACTGGTCGGACCTCCGGGGATTCTTTTCCACCTATCAGTCCATCGCGGCACCCTATTTTCCCGGCGCACCCGCCGGTGATGCCGGCGCGGGTTCATGGAGCGGAACACCCTTCGGTTCCGATGACATGGAGGTACTCGAAACCATTGCGGATACCGATCAATGGGCGCGCTGGTTCGCCATGATGACGCTCCTCCAGTCGAATGAGACAAATATTTCCAATGGCCAGGATGATGACTACTCCTGCTATTTTGTTCCCTCCGCCGGCGGCCAGCGCCGGATGCAACTGCTGCCGCACGATCTCGATACCGTCTTCGGCATGGGTGACAGCCCGCTCGGAGCAAATTCCCGCGGACTCTACGACTCCACCGAAGACGGTTCCGCCTTCACTACCCTCAATCCGCTCATGGGCACCGCCTCCAGGCCGGGGAATGCCGGCTTCCGCGCGCGCTATCACAACGCCATCCGGGAAATGTGCGGCACCGTATTCAGCAACGCATCGTTCCCCGCCCTCGTGGATTATCATCTTGCAGACTGGATGCCGCAGCAGGGAAACATCCGCACGGACATCAAAAACTTCGCGTCCGCCCGCTGCACGCACCTGCTGGGGCTCATCGGAGCCGCCGCCACCACTCCGGCGGAGGCCACGGCCATTTCCACGCTAACGCAATCCCACGGCACGCTCATGATTTCCGAAGTCCTCGCCGCCAACGCCGCCGTCCACTCCAATGGCGGCCTCTTTCCCGACGTGATCGAACTTCACAACTCCGGCGCGGTGCCCGTGGATCTCGGCGGAAGGTCCCTCTCCGACAATCCCGCACTGCCGCAGAAGTTTGTCTTCGCCGTCAATACGGTGCTGCCCGCCGGAGGATTCATCGTGCTCTACGCCGACGCTGACCTCGCCGCACCGGGTGTGCATACCGGCTTTTCTCTCGATCAAAGCGGCGACACGCTCTACCTCTACGACGCGCCGGCCAGCGGCGGCGCGGTGGTGGATTCCGTGGCCTTCGGACCGCAGGCCACGGATTTTTCCATCGGTCGCGCCGGTTCGGATCTGAACACATGGGCGCTCTGCACCCCGACGGTCGGAGCAGCGAACACCGAGGTTACCGCCACCGGCCCGCCGGGCGGGTTGCGCATCAATGAGTGGCTGGGAAATTCTGACTTCCGAGTCAGTAATGACTATCTCGAAATCCACAACAGTGCCACCCTGCCCGTGCCGGTGGGCGGCATGAGTCTGACGGACGACTTTGCCAACTTCCCGGCCAGGCACGTGCTGCCGGCGCTCAGCTTCATCGGGCCGGGCGGCTTTCACGTTTTCAAAGCCAAAGGCAGCAGCGCAGCGCCCGGCAATCCGTCGGACCTTCCGTTCTCCATCGACAGCACGTTTGGATTGCTGGCCCTCCTTGGAGCCAACAGCACCATCGTGGACCGCGTGGACACTGTCTCGCAGCGGCGTGACACCCCCACCGGACGCAACCCTGACAGCAGCACCACCCTCACCAGATACGCCGTGCCCACCCCCGGACTCCCGAACGGCCCGCTTCCCGCCCCCCACCAGGCGCTGCTCGACGGCCTGCGCATCACCGAATTCCTCTACAAGCCCAACGGCAGCAATGACTACGAGTTCATCGAACTGCTGAACATCGGAACCTCCCCGATCAATCTCTCCGGAGTGCGCTTTACCAGCGGAGTTGACTACACTTTCCCTGGAGGGACTGTGCTGGGACCGGGAGCCTTCAGCGTGGTCTGCCGCGACCGCACCGCCTTCCTCAGCCGTTACCCCGGCGCGGCACCGGTGCTCGCGCCCGAACAGTATTCCGGTGCGCTCGACAACAATGGCGAGACCATCGCTCTCTCGCTGCCCAACCCGTGGGACGTTGCTATCCTGAATTTCGAGTATGAAATCACCTGGGAGCCACTCACCTTTGTCAGCGGCCATTCGCTGACCGTCGTGGACGCCGCCGTCAGCGCCCCGCGCGACTGGAAGGAGCGGGAAACATGGACCGCCTCCACTGTCGCCAACGGCACCCCCGGGAGCGACGGCCCGCCGGGCATCAACAGCCCGCTCACCGCAGCCGGCATCAATGGCGATCCGTTTTCCTATCAAATCACCGCCACCCGGGCACCCTCGGCCTACGGGGCCGCCGGATTGCCCCCTGGCCTCAGTATCAATACGGTCAGCGGCCTCATTAGCGGCACGCCCGCGCAGCCGGGCACCTTCAATGTCAGCCTCACCGTCTCCAATACCGATGGCGCGGATACGAAGACACTCGTCCTCACCATCACCAGCAGCGGACCACTGCACCACTTCACATGGGATTTCACGCCGCCCGCCGCGGAGGCCACGGTGCCGTTCCCCGCATGGATCACCGCGCGCGATGCCGGGGGCCGCACGGTAACCAGCTTGAACGGATCGATCCCGCTCAGCGCCTCGTCGACCAGCGGCGTGACCAGACCTTCCTCCGTCTATTTCACCGAAGTCAGCGATGAGACCGAAGACCAGTTCGAAATGCAAAACACCGGCAAGAGCCCCGTCAATACCACCGGTTGGTATGTGGTCATCGGGAACAGCGCGACACTCACTTCAGTGAACACCGTAACCTGGCCCCTGCCCGCCAGTGTGGCCCCGGGCGAAATTCTCCGTGTCTCTGAGTTAAGTGGTCAGCCAGACCGGTCCTATTTCGGTGGTGCCATCAGTTGGAGCCCGGGCCTCAACCGCGGCTGGATCATGCTCCTCGATTCCGCCAATACGGCGCGCGACTTCATAGCATGGGGCTGGACGGATGCCGAACTGATCAGCCTCAGTTTTCCCATGAACGGCGCCACCATTACCACGGCTGTCAGCTGGACCGGCGATGGCGCACCCGCCGGCACCCGCGCCAACAACAACAACTCATGGCAGCGCGTTGGCACCGGCGACAGCAATACCGCCGCCGACTGGACCTTCGCCACCGATTCCACTTCATGGGGTGGCACGAACACGGCGCTCACGGTTCCATGGAACACCGACCCGCCCATGGCCGTCTCCCCTGCCTCCGCCACCTTCAGCGCCGGCGTCTTTGCCGGGTTCCTAACTGTTAATGTGCCCGCCGCCGGTGTGCGCATCACCGCGGCGGACGCCCAGTCGCACACCGGACAGTCCACTGCCTTCGATGTCGCCGTCCCGCAAAACGATACCGATAGCGACCGCATGCCGGACCCGTGGGAATCCGCCAACGGGCTCGATCCTGCCATTAACGACGGTTCCGGCGACCTCGACAGCGACGGTCTTACCAACCTCGCGGAATACTACACCGGCACCGATCCCCGGTCCCCGGTCTCCAGGCTCAGCATTTCGTCCTGGAGCGCCAGCCCGGCCACGCAGGTGGCCAGCATCACCTGGCCGGCACAGCCGGACCGCCTCTACCGCGTCGTCTACAGCACCGGCCTCACCAGCTGGTCATTGGTCCCTGGCCAAATCCATGCCCCCACTGCCGCCGGTCCCCGCACCGCCACGTTTCCTTATCCCGCCGGCACCGCCACCCGCGCCTTTTACCGCGTGGAACTCCTCATTCCGTGAATGAGGCATCCCTCGTGGAGCCGGCGACAAAAAGATTCCCTGCACGGTCGGACGTGATCCCCGACGTATTGGCATACGGGGAGATGCCGTCCACCGTCTCCCAGACCTCCGGCACCCGCGGGAGGTGTTGAACCGTTGACAAGCCGACAGGCATCAAAGCCTTTTAGATGCGCCATGAATTGAACTTTTTCGCTACCTTCAACGATTTTTCCTCTAGTATCAGGTGGAAGAGTCGCCCGGAGACCGAAACGTATGCTGGAAGTCATTAACTGTATGGAATGCGGTGCGCACCTGCCGGACCGCTGGCCAAAGGGGCTTTGCGTCCACTGCGCGCTCGACGGCGTGCTGGAGTTGGCGGAGGCCGACACGCGAATCCATACCAGCAATGAGCCGTCGTCTGCCGCCGGAAACGAGTGTTCACCCGCTGGCCCACTGCCGAACGCGCCGGGCGGTCGTTTTGGCGACTACGAATTGTTGGAGGAAATTGCCCGTGGCGGCATGGGCGTCGTTTACCGCGCCCGCCAGGTCAGCCTGAACCGGACGGTCGCGCTGAAGATGATCCTCTCCGGCCAGTTTGCCAGCAAGCAGGAGGTCTTGCGATTTCGTGCTGAAGCCGAGGCGGCGGCTAACTTGCACCATCCAAATATCGTGGCCATCCACGAGACCGGCGAGCAGGACGGCCGGCATTATTTTTCCATGGATTATGTCCGGGGACGCAATCTCGCTGAGATCGCAGCCGATGGGCCGCTGCCAGCCCGGCGAGTGGCGCGCTACGCCGGCATTGTTGCCGAAGCCATTCATTACGCTCACGAGCAAGGCGTGCTGCATCGGGACTTAAAACCATCCAACATCCTGATCGATGAGAACAATCACCCGCGCATCACCGATTTCGGTCTGGCCAAGCGCGCTCGCGGAGACTTCGGACTGACGGTGACAGGTCAACTCCTGGGTTCGCCGAACTTTATGCCACCGGAGCAGACCTCTGGCAAATCCGGCAAAGTCGGCCCGGCCAGCGACGTCTATGGCCTCGGGGCGATTGTCTATCATTTGCTGACCGGCCGGCCCCCCTTCCAGGCAGAAACGATCGAGGATGTGTTGCGGCAACTCCACGAGTCGGACCCGGTGGCCCCTCGTCTGTTAAACCCAAGCATCCCTCGCGACCTGGAAACCATTTGTCTCAAGTGTTTGGAAAAGGACATGGCCAAACGCTACGCAAATGCCCGGGAGCTGGCGGATGAACTGGATCGCTTCCTGCGCGATGAACCAATTCGGGCACACCCGATCAATGCGCCCGAAAAGATTTGGCGCTGGTTCCGGCGAAAGCCGGTGTTGGCCTCACTGATCACCTCAGTGATCGCCGTCAGTGCGGCCGGGCTTGCAGGGGTTCTCGTGCAGTGGCAACGCGCCGAACGGAACGCCGCCGCCGAGCGCCACGAGCGCGAGCGCGCGGAAACGGGCGAAGAGAAGGGGCGTCGATTGCTTTACGCCGCAGAAATGAATCTCGCCCAGCAGGCCCTGAAACTGAACAATCTCGGCAGAGCGCGCCGGTTGCTGGACCGGCACCGGCCGCAGCCCGGCGAGGAAGACCTCCGCGGATGGGAGTGGCGTTACCTCTGGCAACTCACCCGCAGCAGCGCCGTCACGCTCACCAATCGACCGACGACGCGCGGATTCTCCGTCAGCTTTTCCCAGGATGGCACGCGGCTGGCCGTCGGTTGGTGGGACGGACACGTGGACTTGTGGGATGTCCCGGGCCGACGACGGGTTCAAGCCCTGACCGACCGCGAGTATCACCGCCCGGGACGGGTGGCCTTTTCTCCCGTTCGCAATCTTCTGGCGGCTACCTCAGGACCCGATGTGGTCACTCTATATGACTTCGACTCTGGTCGGGAATCGATCCTCTGGCGGGCACGCGACGAGGGTGAATGGGACGTCCGTGACCTGGAGTTTTCAAAGGACGGTTCAAGGGTAGTCGTCTATGCCGGATCAAACTTCGAAACCCGCGAACTCGGCGACGAAGTGTGGATAGTGAATGTGTCGTCCTCCCAGATCGAAAGCCGCCATCTGACCACTCACAGTGATAGCGAACATTTTGGAGCCGCCCTGCTATCCCCCGACAACCGGCGTTTGTATCTGGCTCGTTCTGACGCCCAGAACTACCGCTACAGCATTCAGTGCATTGATCTCACCACCAGCCGGGAACTATGGCAGACCCAGCCAGAACGGGCCTTCGGCCTGGCCTCGCTGGTCATCTCGCCCAACGGGCGGTGGCTGGCCTCAGGCTCGGGATTTGAAGATCCCGCCATCCGAGTCTGGGATGCCGCCACGGGAGGCGTGGCCGACCGGCTTGACGGCCACAGCGGTTGGGTCTGCAAACTGGCGTTCACCAGCGACGGACTGCATCTGATTTCCGCGGCGGTCGATCAAACCATTCGATTCTGGGAGACGAGTAAGTGGAAGCAAACCCGGGTCTTGCGCGGACACACCAACGAGGTTCATGCCGTGGCGGTCTCGGAGTCGGCCCAACTCGTCGCCAGTGCAGGCAAGGACGGCAACCTCATGTTGTGGCAGGAGGATGGAAAGAACTCCGCGGATGGATACCGCCGGCTGCCGGAAAACCCCAGTGACCATTGGGTCTTCCCGCTGGACCACTCGCGCGTGTTGTTGCTGCGCCGGGACAAGCCGCCCGGGTTGGTCGATCTCAAACGCGAGGCCCCTCCGGAGTCGCTCCCGGGGAACGAATCCTCCATTGATCTCCTGGGCTGGTTTGGCACCAACATTCTTTGCCACTGGAACGGAACCAACCAGATTCTTGTCCGTGAATTTCGCGATGCGCGGTTCATTCTACGCGGAGCCATCGCGCTGGATTCGGGCACACGTCCGGACGGAGTGGCCTACAACCCCACACGCCAACTCCTGGCGTGGAGCGAAGGAACCAATTCGACGTCGGTTTATTTGGCGGGTCTTGCGACACCGGGCCGCCGCATGGAACTGACAAGCGATGTCCCGGGGCTTGTGCCGTTTCGCTTCAGTGAAGATGGAAACTACTTGGCGGCCAGGGGAAATCAAGGCACGCTGTGCGCCTGGAATATCGAAACCCGGCAGATCGTGGCGTCCATTGGTGAGGGTGTCGGTGATGCCGTCTTTGCCGCAGGCGGGCAGGTGTTGGTCGCGCAAATCGGGATGGACAAAAACCATGAAATCGGATTTTACGACTTGGCCCACCCCGGCCGGACCCCGCAGCGTATTCCCGGCAGATTCTCTGTGGGGTCGTTGGCGGTTTCGCCCGATGGCCGACTGGTGGCTGCGTCAACCTCAGGTGGCCAGGTGCGGCTGTTTGATCCCTCCAAAGGCGAGTCGATCGAGGACCTCCACGGTCACCTCAACGCGGCCAACGGTGTCGCCTTCTCCGAGGATGGACGAAGGTTGATTTCCTCGGGAAGCGCGCGGGAGGCAGTCAAGCTCTGGGATATGGGCACACGGCAGGAACTGCTGACCTTGAGTGGCGTTGGATCCGTTCTGGGTGCGGCCCGATGGAGTGCCGATGGGGACGTGATCCTCGCCGGCGCGCCGTGGCAGACCTGGCGCGCGCCGTCCTGGGAAGACATCGCGGCGGCGGAGGCGAAGGAGCCGTCGCACTTGCAGAAATCCGCCGCACAAACCGAGGCTGCCGAGAGGGCAACCGGGAGTGGAAGTTCTCGATAGACCGGACTGGCCTCTTCACGGAAATCTCCAGCAACTTCATTTTTTTCGCTACTCTCATCAAAAAATCCTCCAGAAGGGGTTGAAGGGCGGTGAGTGGGATTCCACCCGCGGCCATCCCGGAGAAAGTCGTGAGCCGACCAACCCGGCACATAAACAAGCTCAAAATGCCGGGGCGGTATTCCGCTCCGAAGGAAAGATAACAATATGAAGAACATCACGAAAGCCATTACGTATCTACAGATGACAGTGTTATGCTTGACAGCGGCGCTGGCCGGACCGGGGGCAAACAAGGCGGTGCCTTTCAAAGGCACCCTGCAACAGATCGAAAGTCATGTCGTCCACTTCCCCATAGTGTCTGCGGAGGCGAGCGCGTCTGGCAACGCAACCCACCTTGGTCGCTACACGATGACTTCTGAGTTCGAGGTCAACCTCCTGACGCTTGAGGGAAGCGGGATCGCTGACTTCGTTGCGGCCAACGGAGACAGCCTCTTCACCGAGGTCACCGGAGACGCTTCTCCGACGGAGAACCCCGACTTCCTCTTCATTGTGGAAACGTATACCATTACGGGTGGCACCGGCCGGTTCGCTGACGCGACCGGGAGCTTCACCTCGGAGCGCCTGCTTAACACGGTTACCAACATCTCATCCGGTTCGTTCGACGGGACCATCGTGACTCACTGAGCCAGGCACAAAGCGAAGTAACCCTCGCGATGGGATTGGGCGGCAGCGCAACGCTGCCGCTCATTTTGTTGTGGTGTGATTCGGGTGCAGGGTTTTGCCCAGACTCACAAGCGATCGCATTAGCGACCGGGTCCGCAGATTGGGAGGCAGGGTGCTGAAAAGGCGCGCCATTCAGAGCGCCTCCCTTTTTGAGAGTCGCTCGATTATTTCGTCGCCATGACAGCGGGAGCGATTACGGTGACTCTATGTCGAATGATGCCTTCCATGCACCGACCGGCGCGCAAGGTTTTGCCACCACGCACTGGAGCGTCGTGGTGGCCGCCCGGAACGGAGATTCCCCCGGAGCGGCTGAGGCGATGAATGAATTGTGCCGCGCCTATTGGCCCCCGCTGTACGCTTACATTCGGCGCCAGGGTCATGACATCGCAGAAGCGCAAGACCTGACACAGGAGTTTTTTGCGCGTTTGTTAGAGAGGGATTATCTCGCCCGCTTTGATCAGGAGCGCGGCAAGTTCCGCTCCTTCCTCCTCGCCTTTGTTAAACATTTCCTGTCCGAGCAACGCGAAAAGGCCGGGGCGCAAAAGCGCGGCGGAGGCCGGGCGTTGCTCTCGCTCGATGCTGCCGAGGGTGAGGAAGGGTATGTTTCCGAACCTGTGGATGAACTGACTCCGGATCAGATCTTCGAGCGCCGGTGGGTGCAAACACTTCTGCAACGAGCGGTTGACCGCCTCGCGGCGGAATACGTCAGGGCCGATAAAGCTGCCCTGTTTGATGCGTTGAAAGATTTCCAGCCACGTCAGTCCGGTTCATTGACATTCGCGCAAATCGGCAACCAGTTGGGAGCGACCGAAGCCGCCGTCAAATCCGCCATGCAGCGAATGCGTCAACGTCACCGCGAGATTTTGCGTGAGGAGATCGCGCAAACAATCACCTCACCCGCGGAGATCGAAGAGGAGATTCGCCACATGCGGGAGGTGTTGAACCGCTGACAAACCACCAGGTGCGAGAGACTCTTCATCACTTCGCCACCGTCTCCCAGACCTCCGGCACGCGTGCCTTCACGGGCGGATCGAAGAACGGCGTGAACTGCGCTTCGTAGCGGCGCGGCACCACGGCCTCCAGCAGCACATCATTCCCATCGTATTCCTGATGCAGGAGTTTTCCCTGCTGGTGGATGATGCTCATGAGCCCGAATTCCGACTGTGGCAGGCGCAGCTTTACGCGGATGGTGCGATCGAGCATCATTTCGCTCAGTCGCTGCAGGAGAACGTCCACGCCTTCGCCGGTGTGCAGCGAAACAAGGACCGGCTTGTCGAAATGCTGCGCGATTTGGAGACGCTGCGACGGTGAGAGGAGGTCGATCTTGTTCAACACGATGAGCATGCGCTTCTCGTGCGCGCCGAGTTCCTTCAGCACTTCCATCGTGGTCTGGTAAAACTGGAACACCCGCTCCTGACTGGCGTCGAGGACATGCACGAGGAAGTCCGCCAGCGCGGCCTCCTCCAGAGTGGCTTTGAATGACTCGACGAGCCGGTGCGGGAGGGCGCGGATAAATCCGACGGTATCTGTCAGGAGGAGCTGCTGGCCGTCGGGAAGCTGCACCTTGCGTGTCGTGGGATCGAGAGTGGCAAAGAGTTTGTCCTCTGCGAGCACACCGGCACCGGTGAGCGCATTGAGCAGGGTGCTTTTGCCGGTGTTGGTATAACCGACGATGGCGGCCTGCGGCAGCGGCACGCGCTGCCGTTCCTTCCGCTGCGTGACCCGCTGCTTCTTCACCTCCTCGATTTGCGCCTTGAGAGTGTCTATCCGTTTCCGCGCAAGGCGGCGATCCGTTTCGAGCTGGCTTTCACCCTCACCGCGTGCCGCACCGGCACCACCGCTGCCGCCACCGCCGCCCTGACGATCGAGGTGGCCCCACATGCGGGCGAGACGCGGCAGGGCGTACTGTGATCTCGCGAGTTCCACCTGGAGACGGGCCTCGGCGGTGCGCGCCCGCATCGCAAAAATATCGAGAATCACTTCCTCCCGGTCTATTACCGTTATTCCCCCCTCCTTTTCCCAAGCCCGCTGCTGCATGGGTGCCATTTGGTTATCGAAGATGATCACATCGCAGCCGGTGTCCTTGGCGTGCTGGACGAGTTCCTTGCATTTGCCGCTGCCGGTGAGGTATTTGCGGTTCGATTCCTTCACATGCACGAGCACACTTTCAGAAACCGGAATGCCGAGCGTGTCCACGAGATCGCGCAATTCGTCCAGCAGGCTCGCAGCCTCCTCTTTCTGGCGGGTATCAAAAAAAGCGCCGACGAGCAGCGCCTTCTCCACATTCTTCGGTTTATCCCTGATCTCAAACATAACGTGGACTATGCTGCCGGGGCGCGGAGGTGCAACGTGAAGATGGGAGGGGGAAAGGATGCCCGGTGGTGCTCAGTGTCCCGGGTGCAGGCCCAGTGCTCCTGCCGGCGCACCTTGTCGGACGGCGCTGTTGATATCCGGGAGAACAAGAGGCCGGAACAATGCTTCATCTGCGTATTAAGATTCGCCGTGAACAAAGCGGAAACTACGGCTACTGCGGAATTGGTCGCCGTATGCCTGACACAAAAATCGGGCGTTCCCCGCCATGCAGCAGAGAACGCCCGTGAATCATTTTCCGGTGAGCGGGTTTATTTCCGCCGGCGACGCATAAGTCCAAGGAGTGCCAGGGCACCGAGGGAAGCCGAGCCGGGTTCCGGAATCGCGGGCGAGGCATCAAACTGGACTTCCGAAATCTGCATGCTGTTGCCCGCGGGGCCCTTCACGTTTGGGAAGACCAGCAGGTAGGAGGTGTAGGCCGCAGTGGCTCCAATGGTCACGGTCTGAGAAAATCCCGTGGCGTCCGCCAAGGCATCCCGATCTGCAGGCAGGGCCAGAGAATCCTCGTTGATAAGGGTAAAGAGACTGAGGGCAAATGGTCCGCCTCCGGAGATGGCGCTATTGGTGCCATAGAGTTGATAATCCGAAGGGTCGCGCTCCACGGCGTCATTGGCCGTCCAGAGGGTCATCGTATTGATGAGCAGTGAGGCGCTGGCGCTGGCGGCCGGGGTGATGATCACTCCGGTGTTCAGCCTGAAGAAATTCAGATACTTCTCACCGCCGCCCCCGATGATCCCGTTGATCATGTCCTGGGGCGGTTCTGCGGCCGGCCAGTTGTTGGCACCGCCAGCGGTGCCCACGACGCCGACCTGGAAGTCACTCCCGATAAGCGCTCCCCCAATAATCGGATCACTGGGCACCAGCAAATTGGCAGCAGAAGCGGACAAGGAGGAGGTTGCCAAAGCAGCCCCGAAAATCAAAGGTTTGAGCGACGGATTCATGAGCGGGTTTTCAATTTCTTGGATTTTAATTCAAGTGCTGCGCGGGGATCAACAAAAAAGTTTTAAATTGCCGGCTATTTTTGACAATGGAGAGGGGCGCAATGCGAGAGCCCTGGACGGCTGGCTGGCAGTTATAAAATTACTGTATTCACCGTGCTTATTAGATCATCGGGGCCGCAGTGGAATCCGACGTAAAATAATCGCCGGATGGCCAGGATTTCCTGAGACAGCGCACCGCGAATTGCGAATAAACAAACTGGATCTCACTAATCGCAACGCTACGAGCAAAGGCTGGAACTTCGGCAATACGGCGGCAAATGCGCCCATTCCGTGAGACGCTGACGCTGAAGAAACACCGCCCGCACCGTCATCGCCACGACCACCGCACCGTCATCGCCACGACCACCACACCGGCGAACCCGAGCGATGCCCGGCGCTGGTTGCGGATCACCGGGGTGAACTTCCGTGATTTAGGGAAACGGAAGCTCCGCGAATTCCGCTTTTACGCCCATTGCTCCGTGGAACAATCGCACGTCCATTCCCGCTGCCCCATGAACTGTAACGACCACCTCCTCCTCTCACTGCCCGAATCTGCCCGCCGCGCCGTTTCGCGCCGCACGTTTATTCAAAAGGCCGCCGGTGGCATCGGGCTCGCGGCGCTGGGGAGTTTGATGACGGGGAAAGGGAACGCCGCCGGCGGACTGCCGGGGCTGCCGCACTTCCCGGCGAAAGCCAAGCGTATTATATACCTCTTCCAAAGTGGCGCGCCTTCGCAGATGGACCTCTTCGATCCCAAGCCGCAGATGGCCGCGCGCCGCGGTGAGGATTTACCGGCCTCCATCCGCATGGGCCAGCGGCTGACGACGATGACCAGCGGGCAGAGCAAGTTTCCCGTCGCCCCTAGCATTTTCAAATTCGCCCAGCACGGGCAAAGCGGTGCTTGGTTCAGCGAACTCATGCCGCACATGTCGAAGCTGGCCGACGAATGGGCCATCATCCGCTCCATGCAGACTGAGGCCATCAACCACGATCCTGCCATCACCTTCTGCCAGACCGGCTCGCAACTCGCCGGGCGGCCCAGTATCGGCTCATGGGTCGGCTACGGGCTCGGCAGCGACAACGCGGATTTGCCGGCCTACGTCGTCCTGACATCGTTCGGGAGCGGACGTCCCGACGATCAGCCGCTCTACGATCGCCTGTGGAGCGCGGGATTTTTGCCGTCGAAGCACCAGGGCGTGAAGTTCCGCAACAAAGGCGACGCTGTGCTCTATTTGAGCAACCCTGCCGGGATGGATGCGGCCACGCGGCGCGAGACACTTGATGAATTGGCGGCGTTGAATCAGAAACGCTACGACGCACTCGGGGATCCGGAAATCCAGTCACGCATCGCGCAGTACGAAATGGCCTATCGCATGCAGACCAGCGTGCCGGAGTTGCTCGACACCAGCAAGGAATCGCCTGCCGTCATTGAGTCCTACGGCCCTGACGTGAAGCGCCCCGGCAGTTACGCCGCGAACTGCCTGCTCGCCCGCCGCCTTGCGGAGCGGAATGTCAGGTTCATCCAGCTCTTCCACATGGGCTGGGACCACCACGGCGGCCTGCCCGCCGCCCTCAAAGGCCAGTGCCACGACACCGACCAGCCGACCGCCGCGCTGATCACGGATTTGAAAAACCGCGGTCTGCTCGATGATACGCTCATCGTGTGGGGAGGGGAATTCGGCCGCACTATTTACAGTCAGGGAGCGCTCACCGAGACCAACTACGGCCGCGACCACCATCCGCGCTGTTACACCGTGCTCATGGCCGGCGCCGGCGTGAAGAAAGGCCTAACCTACGGCGCGACGGACGATTACTGCTATAACATCACTGAGAATCCCGTCCACGTTCACGACCTCAACGCCACCATCATGCACCTCATGGGCGTGGATCACGAACGCCTCACCTTCCGGTTCCAGGGCCGCGACTTCCGCCTCACCGACATCCACGGCACCATCGTCAAGCCGCTGCTGGCGTGAAGGTTGGGGCACTTACGGCCCGCGATTCACCCGCATAAGTGTTCCGTCGAGGGAACCGGCGGATTCCGGCGCCGCGTGAATTTTCTCCGCCAGCGCTGCAAAATCCGCGTCGAATGTGCAGACGATAATCCCGCCGTGCGTGCTGCTGCGCTTGTGCAGAGCGATGAAATCCCCGCGATTGAACGTCAGCACCGCGCGACACTCCGTGGTGGCATACGCCAGCACTTTGTCATCCGGGATGCCCGATTTGCCTGGCCGGCCTCCAGCGTGGTCAGCACGTCATGCCCGCAATGGCCCATTTCGCCAGGTAGGGACGATGCTCCTGCGCGTCCCAAACTTCAGTGGGCGGAGGGGGAAAGCATTTTCGTTCGAGTAGAGCCGCGCCATCACGAGTCGTCATTTTTCGCCGCAATCTCACGGTCCACCTCCGCCCGGTGACTGCGCGCATAGGCCCAGGCATTGGCGAGATCCTCCGCCGTGAGACCCGGCCAGGCCGCGAAAATCGCCGCGTCATTCATCCCCTCCCGTCGTGCCGCCTCCAGCGTCCACACCGGAACCCGCGTCCGCACTACCCGCGCCGCTCCGCCGCACACGCCATTCTGAAAATCAATCCCCGGAAAGGCATCCGTCACCTCCAGAGCCACCGCCGCGAGCAGTCGTGCCTGCTCTCCCTTTGGCAGGTGCAGCGCCGCATCCCGGATTTGTTCAAATGTCGCCGTCATGATGTGATGGCAGCACAGGTTGCGGGTGGAGATAGAAGTTCTTTGCCTGTCTGCCCTCGCAGCAGACGCCTCCTGGTTTCAGAGCGCGATATCGAACGCCATGCCCTCGGAATCACGCGGCGCTCACCGCTCAAACTCAATTCTCGTCCGCACCAACGACGCCCTGCATCCCGCCGCAGCCCGCGGCTCAGGAGAAACCGAAATCCGATGACCGCGGATGCACGGCCTGCCGCCACAGCGGGCCGGATCAATCCAAATGCGTTCCAGGAGAGTATTGCTGTTCATGCCCGCACCGTATGCTGTTCCCGTGGATTGGCAAAGGGTCATGGCCATTGGTTCGTGGCCCGCCGCTCCGGGGGCGGTAAAAAGCACCGGCACCAGCCGCACTTTCCTCCTCAATTGCCGCCCCAGGCAGCGTGGAAGGCACAAGGGTGGACCCGCCCATCCTACCTACGGCCACCGGGCCACCCATTCGGCCGCAACCCGCACCATGGGGAGTTCCTGTCTTGCAGCATCACGAATTCGCAACGTCTGCCGCGCACATTCGTCCAGCACCCGTAGCGCGTCCTCGCCCATTTCCGTTCCGGCGAAAAGTTCCTTGGGACGTTCGGCAAAATTCAAACCCGGCTGGAGCGCGCGCGAATGCAGCGCCACGCCGAGGTCATAATTGCTCAGCAGCAGACGGCGCCCGCGATGCCGCGTCGATCCGCAGTGATCCAGATACCATGTCGGCGATCCAGTCGAGTCCGCGTGCATCAGTTGCAGCAGTTTCTTCTCAAGCCTCCAGAGTTCGCGCAGCGCATCCTCTCCAATGTCGTGCATCCGCAGCGCCACCACGGTGCGCAAAAACGCCAGATACGCTGCCGGGTATCCCGCCCCTTCCGTCACTGGCAGTTCAAACCGCTTCTGCAGGCCGCTCACGTAAACCGGCGACCGGTGCAGTGCCGCGGCGATGTCTGCGAGGGTGTGCATGGCGGGAGGATTACCAGAGCAACGGCACGCCGTAAGCCGGGAACTGCGTATCGCAGGTGATAATGGTCAGGCTCTCCACCTGCGCCTGAGCGATCATCAGGCGGTCAAAGGGATCCCCGTGATGGCGCGGCAGCGGGATCAACCCGCGATAATGTTCGAGCGCCGGCGGCAGCAGTTTGAAGCCATTCGCCTGCAGCACGCCCGGAAACAGCGTGTGGTAGTCCACCTGCAGTTCGAGTTTGCCGAGCGCCACCTTGATGGCCACCTCCCAAGGGACGGCGTGACTCACGAACCGTTCGTTGGCCTCATCCTCCATGGCGGTACGCGCCGCGGCGCTCAGGGCGGGATTCCCTTCGCAGAACCAGAGCAGTGCGTGCGTGTCCAGCAGCAGCCTCATGACATGTAGTCCTTGAAGTCTTCCAGCGGCTCATCGAAGTCCGCCGCCATCCGTATCCGCCCGCGCAGACAGCCAAACCCCTTGAGGTTTTCCGCCGGCCCGACTGCTTCCGCCTGCGCTGAGACCGGCTCAAGGTCCGCCCTTACGCGAATGGGCAGCTTCCGCCACGCCGCAGGCAGTGGCAGGTGCAGCGTCCCGTCCGCATCGGGTTCAAGAATTGCCGTGATCGTGCTCATGCCACGACCTTATCCACCCCGGCGCCAAAAGCAAAGCCCGGCCTGGAGCCTTCACCCGGACCGGAGTGGCAGCCCGTGGCCCGTCACTCCGAGGCGGTTCTGGAAACATACGGCGCAGCCGCACTTCCCTTCTCCAGTGCCCGCCCGCGGCAGCATGATGATCTGACCGTCCCGCAGTGACGGGCCACGGGCTGGCTCGGCAGGAAACGAAACTCGCCGGCCTCAGCGCGCAGCCTTGTCTTTGATGCCTGCAAGCGTGAGGTGGCTGTAGTAGTGGATGGTGGTCTTGTGGGCATTGCGGAGATCGTCGAAAA
>JANNVM010000710.1:0-7750 GCA_031414455.1 Verrucomicrobiota bacterium | reverse complement strand
CCTGCTCCGGGGGCATGTAGTTGGGCGAGCCCAGCACCTGGCCGCTGAGGGTCAGTTCGCTGTCGTGGTGCAGGCGCTTGGCGAGGCCGAAGTCGGTCACGCGCGGCTGGTCGGACTCATCAATGAGCACGTTGGACGGCTTGAGGTCACGGTGGAGGATGCCGTGTTCGTGCGCGTAGTGGATGGCCCCGGCGACGATCCTGACATAGCGCGCGGAGCGGCGCAGCCATTCCGCATTCCGCACTTCGCGTTCTGAATTGAGCTTCGCAAGGCTCTGGCCCTCGACGAAGTCCATGGCGAAGAATGGCAGTCCTTCGCAGGCACCGACTTCGTGAATGGCGACAATGTTAGGGTGTTGCAAACTGGCGGCCGCCGCTGCTTCCGCACGGAATCGTTGTGCGAGGTCCTTGCCCGACTGCTCGCCGAGCAGGAGCATCTTCACCGCGACCATGCGACCAAGGCTCTTTTGCCGTGCCTTGTAAACGATGCCCATGCCGCCGCGGGCGATCTCTTCGAGCAGTTCGTAGTCGCCGAAGGTCAGAGATCGGAGGTCAGAGGTCAGAGGTCGGCGAGGGGCCGTTCGAGTTTCAGGTTCTGCATTCTGATTACTGACCTCTGACTTCGGACCTCTGATCTCTGCTTCCTGTTCCCCGTCTTCCGGCTCCGCGGTGCCGAGGGCAAAGAGGCATCTGAGGCAATAGCCCTGCGGGGCGTCGGGCGGGACTTCCGCGCCGCAGCCCTGGCAGATTGGCTTCATTGTCGGTTGTCCGGTCATGGCATTCATTCTCTTCTGAGGCGAAACCGGAGCGAAGTAACGGGAAATGTGACGCACTGTGCGGTGTCCACCGTTCAGGGTGCAGGGCGGAACCGCTGCACCGCTGCACCCTGAAGGGTGGCCACCGAACTCACCCGCTCAACACCGCGAAAATGTGATTCAATTCGTCATCCACTTCATCCGGACCGGCCACGGTCTGCGCGATTTCCTCGCGGAACAATTCCCGGTAGCGGCGGCGCATCCGGTGTACGGTTTGCTTCACGGCGCTTTCCGTCAGGCCCATTTGCGCTCCAAGGCCGGCGTAGCTTGGACCGTCCGGCTCGGCGAGCAGCGAACTTTTCAGAGCAGCGAAGAGCGGGCCCTTTTCGGCATCGCGAAACTCCTGTTCCAGGCGGGCCAGCACTTTGTCGAAGAGCGTCGTGACCCAGCGGCGTTCGTAGAGTTTGGCCGCGTCGAGTTGATCAATTGGTTCCAACCGGTAGCGCTCCTCCGCTGAGGCCGCATCGAACGAAATCATTTCCCGGCCGCCCCCGCGCTTCTGCCGCCGCGATTTGTCCCATTCGTCGGCGAGGAAGTGGGTGAGCGCCATCAGCAGATAGCTGCGGAACCGCCCGCGCTCCCGATCAGCCAGCGCGACGTAATTCTTTTCCGGGAGCCGTGCAAAAAACGCCTGCGTCAAATCCTCCGCGTCATGCGGACTGTGCCCTTTGCGGCGAACGAATGCATAGAGTGGATACCAGTACGTCCGGCACAGTTCGGCCAGTGCAGCCCCAGCCTGCGGTGAAGCCGTATCGCGCGCCGCCAGCACGACGCTCCAATGCGTGGTGCTGAATTGTCCGTCCCCGGCACTGCTGCCGGACTGGTCAGTTTCTGCCATCCTGCCCGCAGGCTACCGCTGGTGTCACCTGCGGCAAGCCGGCAAACGACACGGACCGGCGGGCGGCAACCGAACCGATCGCGGCCGGCATTGTTCATCCCGTCATGAGCCAAAAAGCAGCCCGGTCCCGCGGGATCAGGCGGAGGAAACTACGGCGCGTAATCCAGCACTGCCGCGCCTGGCTCAAGCCGAACGGTGGTCAGTTTTTTCAGCACTTCCATGATAGCGGGATCCTTGCTGCTGCGCATTGCATCAAGGAGGAGGGTGTCGAGGTGGTTGTTCTCCTTGTAGTGATTGAGGAATCCTTCGGTGACCGTTTTGCCAGGGATAGTGACGCTGCGAGTCTTCAGTTTGATGCCTTTGTCACTGTCCGCTTCCGGTGTGAGGTCGGCGAAGCCATTGATGTAAAGCCGTTCACCGCTGAAGGGGACGCCGTTCATGGCGACGGAAATTTGCACATGCAGCGAGTCGCCGATGGTCTCGACCTTCGCGTTTTCCTTCATGCTTTTGGCGGCATCGGCGCTGCCGAGGAGGTCGTTAATATCCTCCACCGTGAGGCGCAGGGTGGCTTTCTCTTTGCGGCCGACGGCGGCACCGAAGTCGTTGATACGGGCTTCGAGAGCTTTGATGGCCGTGGCATCCGGTGTGGCGGGGAGCACGGGTCTGGCGGTGGTGTCGGCGAACGTGCGGATCTCGCGCAACTGGGCATAAAGCGACCAGATCATCCATGCGCCGAGCACGACGAGCCAGACGATGCCCACGAGAAAGACGAGGCAGCCGGGCGAGATGCGGCGGGAGGAGGGCGGGGGAGTATCGGTCATCTGCGAGGCAAAGCACGCGCCGTGGAGCGGCGCAAGGCGCGTGTGAAGCACGGGGCTTGATTTGGCGGGCGGGGCTTGAGTCGGGAGGAGCTTGATTTGGCGAGCGGCTTACAAAGCCGCGGTCCCGGGGGTGCTCAGCCGAGGTCCACGATGGATTGGAAGTCGGCGTCGAAGAGCCGGCGGCAAAAACGGGTGGCGGCACCGTCGGTCAGGCGGGTGATGACATCGCAGATGAGGCGGGCGCGGGCGGCTTCGTCAGGCGCGGCGTCGAGGTGCGCTTCATCGGGCTCCGGCAGCAGATGGAACCGGCTGGCGGAGGTCTGCGTGACATAGCGGTCGGCGAGTGTTTGAAAGAGTCGCGTCAGGAGCGAGTCGCTCTTGTGCTCCAACTGCTGGAGCTGGCGGCTTTTGAAAACGAGATGCAGGGCGATACGCTTGTAGAGTTTCGATTCCGCGAGCGCTTCGCCGGCCACGGCGAGGCGAAAGCGGTAGCGCTGCGTGAGCGGGCTCATGAAGTTAGTATCCGGGACCAGTTGCGCCGCGGCGATGAAATCCGCGATGCGGCTGCGCAGGCGGTTTTCCACCGAGCGCCGGCGAATGCCGTCGAGGAGCCGCTCGACGAGTGCCGCCTCCGGTCCGCTGCTGTTTTCCCGCTCCGCCCAGCGGCTTAACGATTCCATCGAGATGAATCCGGCATTGATGCCGTCAGCGATGTCATTGAGTGAATAAGCAGAGTCGTCGGCCCAGTCCATGATCTGACATTCGATGCTGCGGAAGCCGTCGCGCGCCGGACCGGGCGAAAGTCCAGGCGGGAACGGCCGGCCATTCTGCACAAAATCGAGGAAGCGCTGTTGTTCGTCGTAGAGGAAGTGATTCTCGGGATCGTCCAGTTCGCGGTAGAGGGTCTTGTATTTCAGCGTGGCATCGAGAAAGCCGCGACAGGGATTCATGCCGGTGTTTTGCGCGCTGAAAATGGTTTCTGTCAGCAGCCGCAGCGTCTGGGCGTTGCCTTCGAATCCTCCCCACGGCTTCATGAGCCGGTGAATGGTGCGCTCGCCGGCGTGCCCAAAAGGTGGATGCCCGAGATCGTGCGCAAGGCACGCGGCTTCCACGAGGTCGGGATCGATGAAGAAGTCGTCACCGAGCAGTCCGCTGGTGCGCTTCAGCCGCGCGCAGATGCTGCGGCCGATCTGCGAGACTTCGATGCTGTGCGTCAGCCGGGTGCGGTAAAAGTCGTACTCGCCTGACAGAAACACCTGGGTCTTGCTCTGGAGCCGGCGAAACGCGGACGTGTGGATAATGCGGTCGCGGTTGGTCTCGAACACCGTGCGGTATTCTCCCTCGCGAGCCCGGGTCACAGGTTCGAGCGGGGCGGTATCGAAGGCATTGTAGAACCGGTTCTCCACGGAAATAAGGCGCGACCCTGGCAGTCCCCCGCGGGGTGGCAATGCGGAATGCATCACCACCATCCGGCAGCAGAAAGCATACGTATTTTTTACAACTTGAGGCTCCCCGGGGCCCTCGCTTGCCGCCAGCATGTCGCACCACCTGCCATGAAAACACTCCTGCTCCTCTGCGGCCTTGCCGCCTGTCTCGCGTCCCCGCTCGCCGCCCGCACCTGGACTGCCGCGGACGGGCGCAGCGTCGAAGGCGATTATGTCAGCGCCACGGACACTAACGTCACGCTCAAGCGCAAGGACGGCAAGTCCTTCACCATCGAACTCACCAAACTCTCCGCGGACGATCAGGAATTTGTGAAGGAGCAGCGTGCCGCCGCCCCGGCTGTGCCCGCTGAGCCTGACAAAAAGGAAGATAAACCCGCCGCCCCGGCGAAACCCGTGACCGGCCCGTGGGCGGAACACCTCACCGGCGATTGGAAACAGGTGGAGGGCAAAGGCGGCCTTCAGGTGATGTTCTTTGGCGACAAGGCCCTCGATGCCTCGCAGAAGTGGCCGCTCGTCATCTACCTCCACGGCAAAGGCAACAACGTGTTGAGCAAGGCTGCCCTCGGTTTCGCCAATGCCTGCTCCAAGCCGGTGAATCAAAAAGAGCGTCCCTGTTTTATCCTCGCGCCGCAGTGCCCGGACGAAAATGGCTGGAACGGCAACACGGGTGAAAACGTCTTCAAGACTCTCAAGGACATCACCAAAAATCTCCCCATCGACGAGAACCGCATTTATCTCATCGGCTACAGCATGGGGGGCTTTGGCACGTTTAGCTTCCTCAATCAGGAACCGAAAATGTTCGCCGCGGGCATCCCGATCGCCGGTGGTGCCGGCACGGACGTCGCGCGCAATCTCCGCAAAATTCCACTGTGGATTTTCCACGGTGAGAAGGACGATGTGGTAAAGCCCGACCAAAGCCGCGCGATCGCCAAGGCCCTCGAAAAGTTGCGGGCTCCGGTAAAATACACCGAATTCCCCGGCGAAGGGCATGGCATCGGCGGTAAAATCGAGCCGGATCCCGAAGTCCACAAATGGCTCTTCGCCCAGACGAGGGGTAAGTAGGCCGGTCACTCCGGGACCGGATCTGGAGTTTATCCATTCTGATGCCCCAAAGGGGGAAAATAAGCCAGCCCGGGGCAAGCGAGGAACGAGCACCGCCCCGGGTTGCAGAGCAAAATGATTCGGGAGCCCTGTAAGGGCGAGACATGCGTGCGCAAGTCGGGCGGCTGGAATCCGGTATGCGGTCGGCGGATTGTGTTGCCCCGCTGGGGCTTGGGATTCGTTCGCTAGTACCCGGCCCGACGCTCGCCTGGCCCGGGCTGGCTTGTGCGGCCCCGTTTGGGGCCAGGATCGTAGAAACTCCAGGCCCGGTCACTCCGGGACCGGAAGGCACCCGGTCTCACTGACAATTTCTTGCCCTGCGTGCCTGTTAGGCTTCCGCGGCTGAATCAGCGCCGGCGGCGGCTCAGGCCGAGTCCGGCGATCAGGATCAACAATGCGGACGATGGTTCGGGCACCGCGAAGCCAAATCCCGCGGGAGTGTATTCGGCGTAGATATTGCTCATGCGAACGTTGGCACCGGTGCTGCTTTCCCAAACAAACGAGAGGCTGGTCACGTTGTTTTGCGGCCATGCGAAAAACGCGGCACCAGACGCTTGATTGTCCGCTGAGGGACCGCCGTTGGAGAAGATATCCAGCGTGGAACCCGCACCGGTCCATGCCACTGTGGTTCCCGGCTTGAGGCTCAAATGAGGGTAAACCGTGCCGCCGCCAAGGATCGTGCCCTCAAACAGCGTGCCGTGGTCACTGCCATTGTTATCCACATCCATCAGGAAAAAGGAGGGATTGTTCACAGGCTGACTAAACTGCACGTCGAAGCGCATCACCATCGTCCCGCCCGGATTGCCAAAATTGAACTCCGCCTCATCCGGTGACTGGTAGCCGTAGGTCGCTTGATTCCCTCCGGACAGGTAGCCTTCCGGATCCACCTGCCAGCGCGAGGGAGGATTCCAGAGGGACACCGACACTTCGAGAGAGATATCCATCGTCACGAATCCGCCGGGGCCCCGGCACTGGCCTCCATTCACGTAATTGGTGAGTGTTACCGACCCGGTGCCCACGGGCATCGTCGGAGCCGACTTCCCCTGCCAGTCAAACACCCGGTAGGCCTGAGCCGGCAAATTCCCCGACATGGCCGACAGAAGGCACGGAATCAAGATTCCAGGGTGCGTTCGACAGAGGCCGGTCGCGAAGAATGAGAACGAGTTCATTTCCCTCAACGTAAATAATAATCAGGAAATGTAAAGATTCAATAACTCTGAGTATTTAATGGAAGGCGTGCGGGGTTTTCCGGTCTGCTTGTGGCATCGCGGGTTGGGAATCGAGTGTTTTGGGTCTCACGCTTGCCTTTTGCGCGAGGCGGCGATGGTCGCAGGCTGTCGAATGATCCAACAACTGCCCGATCTCTACCTTCCGGATGCCGCAGCGACGATCGCTGCCGGAGAGTCGCAGGCATCAGGATTGCGGGCCGGGGACGTCATTGCGCTCACCGGCGGGCTCGGTGCCGGCAAGACGCACTTCACCAAAGGCCTCGTCCGCGGTCTTGGCAGCGATGAAGAAGTGACCAGTCCCACATTCACCCTGGTCCATGAATACCGCGCGGGACGGTTGCCTGTGTTTCACTTTGATTTCTATCGCATGGAAACGGAGGACGAAGTCCTGGCGATTGGCTGGGACGAATTACTCGATGCCGGCGGTGTGTGCATCGTGGAGTGGGCCGGCCGGTTTTCTTCACTGCTGCCCGCGGGCACACGCTGGCGGTCCCTAACCACTGATGGTGCCGGACGCCGCCTCCGGGAGGAGTTTCCGGATATCGTTAAAGCGGCGGCTCCACCCATTTTCCGTGCTCCCGAATGAGTTCGATGAGGCGGTCCACGGCGTTGTCTTCAGGAATGTTGAACTGCACGGCGGTCTTGCCCACGTAGAGATTGATCTTGCCAGGAGCGCCGCCGACATAACCGAAATCCGCGTCGGCCATTTCACCGGGGCCGTTCACGATGCAGCCCATGACCGCAAGACGCACACCTTTGAGATGGCCGGTCGCCGCGCGGATTTTCTGCGTGGTTGTCTGGAGATTGAAGAGCGTGCGGCCGCAACTGGGGCAGGCAACGTAGTCGGTCTTGAAGATACGCGCGCCCGCCGCCTGGAGAATGTTATAGGCGAGGCGCAGGCTCTGGCCGGGACCGTGTTCGCCCTGGATGATGACCGCATCCCCGATGCCGTCGCAGAGCAGGCTGCCGATGTTCGTGGCCGCCGTGAGGAGCGTCGCCGTGAAGTCCCTCTCCGGATCCACTGACGGAAAGCAGGTGTCCTTGAGCAATAGGGGATGCCGCTCCTGAAGCCGTGCCGCGAGCAGGCGATAGCCGGCAATGACCGGATGGGGATAACCGTCCGGCAGCGTAACCAGCACGGGCTCCGCCATCGCATTCACCTGCGCGATGGTTTGTCCGTCCAGCGGGTCCACCGCGAGCACACCGCTGCGTTCAATAACAATTTCCGGTTTGTATTCGCCGAGCGAGTCGAGCTTGTGCGAAAGTGCATCCCATTTCGACTGCGTGGTGAAGACGCGCACGGTTTCGCCGCCGCCGAGTGGGTGGTCCTGCACGGTCATCCTTGCCGACGCGCGGCGGCGGTAGGAGAACGGATCGCAGCATGCGGCATCTGACAGGACAGGGAAGGGGACGCGGGCGGTTTCCTCCCGGGTGGCGTTCACCAGCGCCCGCGCGACGGGGATTTCATATACGGAGTCTTCCGTCAGCGAGACGCGGATGGT
>JANNVM010000709.1:0-6244 GCA_031414455.1 Verrucomicrobiota bacterium | reverse complement strand
CTGGGCACCCCGGCCTACATGGCCCCGGAGCAGCGGGCCTCCGCCGATTCCGTGGACCACCGGGCCGACATCTACTCGCTCGGGGTGGTGTTTTATGAAATGCTCACCGGTCGCACGCCGGGACTGCCGTTTGCAAAACCGCCGGCCCTGACACCGGTGCCGGCATCGGTGGATAAAATCGTCGCCCGGGCGCTGGAAAGGCAGCGCGAGAAACGGCAGTCCAGCGCCGCATTGGGGACTTCCGGCAACGGCAGTCCCTCGCCGGGCTCACGCCCGATGTCCTGCTCCAGGACGAAATGAGCGGCCCGCCGCTGCCCGCCGCGCAGAGCGCTGCACGCTGGTCCGCAGCGGGATATGTGATCTCGGTCATCGTGGTGACGTTATTTCTCCACCTCAGTCTCCAGGCCGTGCGAGGCAATCGCGTGCGGGACCAGGCCGCCAGGAGCCATGCCGCCAGGGCCGCGCTGGCCTGGACCATTGCCGCAGCAGAAGCGGAGCGCGGCGCGGAAAAGTCAGCCGGCACCGACACGGAGCACCTGGAGCAATCGACGAGGCGGGCCCTGCAGGCAATCCCGTCCCAGCCGCTCATTTTCTCTGCGAGGGAGAATCGATACTGCTGTGGCGCAAAGGCAGCGGCGCGGCGGACGCGCTGGCCGAACGTGTTACCTTCAAGGTAGAAATGCCCGACGCCGCTTCCGCGAAATCCGTCCTGGCGCAAATCATAACCGCCGACACTGATGGCTATCAACTTTACATTCCCGCCGTGAGCGGGATTTCTTTCGCCAACGCACGGAGCGGCATCCGCATTGAAGCCGCCGGCGGGCAGCGCGAGGAAATGCTATCCCGCCCCTGACTCATGGATCCCGAAACCGCCGCCCGCGCCGGCATGACTGAAGGCGCGGTGAAAGTGGCCATCCACCGTCTGCGTCAGCGCTTCCGCGAACTCCTCCGGGCCGCTATTCTCCAGACACTGCACGATCCCGCGGACTGCGAAGACGAATTGCGCCACCTGCGTGACGCCCTCTCGTGGCGACGGTGAGGCCAGTGCGGATCTCGCCTGCGGCTGGCGTAACCGGTCGTTTTTGCGCTGGCAGGATCCCCCGGGCTCCCCCAGTCTTCGCAGTCATGAAAACTCCTGCGCTTCTCACCACGGTCCTGTTATCAACGGTGCTGCTGTCAGCCGCGGAAATCTCCGCACCCGCAGAAGCCTCTAACGCTCTTGGGCTTGATCTCTACCGCCTCGAGGCCGCGAAGGGCGGTGGCAATATTCTCCTGTCGCCGTATTCGATTCAATCGGCGTTATGCATGACGCTGGCCGGTGCCGGCGGGAAGACCCAGGAGGAAATGGCGCGCGTCCTCCATATTGAGGGGAAATCCGGCACCGCGCCGCAGGAGCTGGCCGCGCTGCGCGAGGTGCTTGAAAAGGCGGCGGAGACTTCCGCGCAGGCAGCCGAAAAAGGGAAAAAGGACGGTGCCAACTACCAGCCGCTCCAGCTTCGTGTGGCCAACCGGCTCTTCGGGCGAAAGGGATATTCGTTCCATCCTGACTTCCTGAAATCCACGGAGACGTTCTGGCGCTCGCCCCTCGAAGCGCTCGATTTCAGTAAAGCCGAAGTCTCACGAACTCATATCAACAGCTGGGTGGAACAGCAGACGGAAAAACGCATCCGCGACCTCATCCCGGCCGGCGGCGTGAACGAGGGCACCCGGCTCGTCCTGGTGAATGCGCTTTATTTCAAGGCGGCGTGGGCTGAGGAATTCTTTGCGAAGGCCACGAAACCGCTGCCGTTCCATGCTTCCGGCAAGACAGCGGTCAACGTGCCCACGATGTCGCAGACGGAGAATTTCGGTTATGCCAAAGAGCCTGGCTTCACGGCGGTATCACTTCCCTACACCGGATACGAGTTGCAGTTTCTCATTTTGCTTCCTGACACGAAGGACGGACTGCCGGGACTGGAAAGAAGCATTAGTACCGCACAACTTGCGAAACTGTCCAAACTCTCCACCGGGCGCGAAGTGCAGCTCTACCTGCCAAAATTCAAAATCGAGCCGCCCGCCCTGTCCCTGACCGAGAGCTTGCAGGCGCTCGGAATGAAAACGGCATTCGATGTGCCCGCCGGCAGTGCGGACTTCAGTCGCATGGCACCCCGCACCCCGCAGGAATACCTCATGATTTCCGGGGTATTCCACAAGACATTCCTCGCGCTCGATGAAAAAGGCACGGAAGCCGCCGCCGCCACCGCCGTCGTTATGTATGGTGCCTCCTCAGCCGAACGCCCGAAACCCATCGAAGTCCGCGTTGATCACCCGTTTCTCTTCGCCATCCAGCACCGGGAGAGCGGCCTCTGCCTCTTCCTGGGCAGAGTCAACGATCCGCGTAAGTGAAGGGATGCGGTGTGCGGGAGGTCCCAAAGACGGCCACCGTTACTCATCGGATTGTAAAAGGGCCGTCCGCCAGGGTCCGCACAAAATGTATTGGCGGCTGTGACAGTGGCGGGGGAATTGCGCGGGCAGGACACGGGGGGTTATTTGCGGAAGGTGAAGCCGCTGCTCCTGGCCCGGTGCTGCGCGCGTCACGGGTCGTTGAAGCAAAAGGCAAATATAGAAGGACGGACCACTTGACCCTGAGGGCGGCGTGCAGATCCGGGGTGAGGAAAACGCGGCTTTTTGGCAGGAGGCGCGCAGCATTCCTGCGGAGGACGGGGTCTTGAAATGCTCCCCCCGCGAGTCGATGTCGGTGATCGGCATTGTCGGCTCAGAAAGGGGATTAGTCACCCGGAGGAGAGGGGCTCAGCAAAAATCCGAACGATTCTGCGGATTCGTTTTGAAGATTCATTGACATTTCCGCCGATTTTCTGCCAGTATGCTTCGAAATTCGTTCCCTGTGAATTTGAACCACCATCGCCGGTTTGACCTTGAGTCACTGGAGCCGAGGCTGCTGCTTTCGGCTGACGGGTTTGGTGTGGGGGCGTTGCAGAGTCAGGTGGATGATGTTATTGCGTGTCCGCAGCCGGCGCTGGAAGTTGCGGAGAATTACGAAAGCGGGGTCCGTTTGCTCGCGGAGCAGGACTCGATTTTCGGAGACTTTGAGGTGGATGTTTCGCTTGGTGAAGAGGCGCTTGAAGACTTGGCGGGAGATGATGGCGAGGGACAGAGTGGCGCTGAGTCCGGCGTGGTGTTGAATGGAGTGGAAATCGTGGGAGAGGCACCTCAGAAGAGTTCCGAAGGGACGGGTGAGGAGGCCTTGGTTGTTTCAGAGCAGGTGCAGACTTTCAGTAATGAACTGGTGCCCGATGGGGCGGAGGATGAGGCGGTCGCGACAGGTTTGGAAGGTGCCGGGAATCCGATTCCCGAGATGCTGACGACGACGTTGCATCACGCCAACGGGCCTCCCGCGGATCAGGCGGGCACCGGCACTTCGGGCGGTGATCGTGTTATCAATCTGAACCCGGAGACTGCACAAACTGTTGGAAATGAACTTGTCATCCATGAGGGGGAAACTCTCAAAGGGACTTGGTCGGCGAATATTGCGCTGATTCAAGATGGCGGGAAGGTGTCGCCGGGGAATTCTCCGGGCATCCAGAATGTGGCAACGTATACGCTTCTGAGCGGGGATCTGGAAATGGAGATCGCGGCGAATGCGCTGCCAGGCGGACCCGGAGTGGCCTACGATCAACTTCAAGTCACGGGTCTCGCAACGCTGGGCGGGACAGGAAGGCTGATCATCAAACTTCTTGGCGGCTACGTGCCGGCGGTGGGTCAGGTTTTCCCACTTATTACGTGGGGGAGCGTGAGTGGAGAGTTTGCAAATTACCTTGGGACCGCGTCCATTGGAAGCGACCGGGCGTTTGTGGTGAGCTACTCTGGCAGCGGGTTGACGGTCACGGTGACGGCGACACCCAATACCTACGACTTGGTGAAGTCCGACGTGGAGGGAGTGATTGATCAGCTTGGCAATTTGGGCAGCAAGCTCGACGACGCCGGCGATTTCGCAGAGACCCTGCCGTTCATCGGTGAGAATGCCGGTGACTTGGTGGCCACAGTCTCGGCCATCAAAAATGTGCTCCTCGACAAATTGAATGATCTGGGTGCGGGTCTGAGCATCGCGGATGTGACCGACTACCTGGAGCACCTCGAGGGGACGGTGCTCGCCGGTTACACGATGCATGTGGAGGGTATCATCGCGACGTTTGGCGCGACGACGGCGCAGCCCTTCCAATGGAAATATGATATTTTCTTCACCCGAACGGATTCGGTGGATTATGACCTCGGAGACGCTGTGGCATTCGGCGGAGCAATCTCCGGAACGGTGAGCGGGACGGTGACGAGCCGGTTCGATTTGGACTTCGCTTTTGGCAAAGATGCCGGCGGTGCGTATGTCAGCCTGGAAGAGTTTAAGGCCTGTGTGGATCTAAATGCCGCGCCGGCCTTTACAGTGAACTTCGCGGCACCGATGCCGAGTGCGGCGGCGAGCGGGACGGCGGTGTTGAGTGTGTGCCTCGCGATTGCTCCGAATGCCTCGATTCTGAGCGGCGGGAAGATCTACCTGAGCACACTGACCGGGCTGGGCGACGGGAGCAGCTCGGTGATCACCAATTTCACCTGGACGCCGACCGGTTCAATCAATCTGGACCTCACATTGGCGGTGTCCTCACTGACGCTGGCTCCGGGGATGGTGCTGAGCGGGGTGAATGCGCACCTGAAGATCGTGGGGAGCGACCTCTTTAATACCGCGCCGGACGTGGACATTGATTTCACCGGGCCGGCGGTGACGCTGACGCTGCCGGGGGGGCTGCCGAGCATTAAGGGAAATTTTGACATCAACACGGACGGGGCGCTTACCTATATAGACGTTGGCATTACCCAGCTCCGGTTGGAGTCGGGCGGGTTCCGCATTGTTCACATGACGGGGACCGCCTCGCTGGTCTACGGGGACAATGCCATCGCTGGAAAGGCTGACCTGACTCTGGGTGCCGGGCCGACACTGCCGAACCTGACGATCACAGGCGGCGTTTGGCATTTGGAAGTGAACACGGGCAACGCGGCGGCGACGGTTCCCTATAATAGTGGCACCGTGGAATTGCCGGCCGGACCCTACCTGCGCGTGGAAGCGGATGGGGCGGCGGTGGGCTTTACCATCAATCCGACATTCTCCCTGAGCGGCAACTGGGTCTTTGAGAAGAGTGGTTCGGACGTGGTGGTGGCGGGCACGGAGGTGGCCTTTAATTTCACCGACGGCACGAACACGCTGATGAGCATTACGGAGGGTGAGGGCGGTTTCGTTATCAAGAGCAACGGCATCGCGGGCATGTTCCAGGGGACGTTCGTTGAGAACATCCCGGTGGTGGATGTGACCGGGACGTTCGGAGTGGAATTGAATACCACCGGCGTGGAGATCGACACCACGATTTCGGTGGATGGCGGTTTCGTGATTATTGACACCGACCCGGGAACCTACCTTCAAGTGCTGGGCGATGATGTGCTGGTGGAGGTGCTCGGGGTGGGTATGACGGGAAATTTTGTCTTTGAGAACCGCGAGACGACGACAGGTGGTGAGCGGGTGATTACGGTCAGCGCGAGCGAGGTGAATTTCACTTTCGGCGAAGTTTTGGCCGACATCGTGACGCTATCGAATGGCTCCGGCAGCTTCTATATTACCAACACGGGTGTCGCGGGTTTTGCCAGTGTTGACTACGCGGTGGATGTCTTCGGGCTCGCCTCAGCTTCCGGGACGGGCACGCTGCGCATCAACAATCTGGGTGTGGCCGTCAACGAGACGGTGAACATCCTGGGAGTGAATGTAGTGATCAACATGCCGTCGGGACCGTACCTGCGGATCGATACCGTCGGGACCACACTGTCAATCCTGAACACGGACGTGACGGGCAACTTCTCCTACGAGCAAAAGACTACGGGCGACGGCGGGGAAGTGGTGAGTGTGGCTGCGACGAATGTCAGTCTGCAACTCAAGCAGGGCGGCACGAATCTGATGAGTCTCACTGGCGGCACGGGATTCTTTATCTTCTCTGATGATGGCATGGCCGGCACGGCGTCCGGCACGGTGACGGAGTCGCTGGGCTTCCTGACCATGAGCGGCACGCTCGGGCTGGCGATCAACACGACAGAGGCAGCGGTGAATGAGAGCTACACGCTGAATGCCACGACGATCAATCTGGACGTGCCGGCGGGGCCGTATCTCAAACTCACGGGCGACAACATCGCCCTGACGATGTCGGTTGGCGGC
>JANNVM010000708.1:0-2534 GCA_031414455.1 Verrucomicrobiota bacterium | reverse complement strand
CACCCCCGGGACAAGTCCCCTGACACTAAAGCGGAGACAAGTCTCCGCAGTCCAAAGCGGCTCCGCCGCCTGGAGCCTGCGGCTCATCCCGTTTCCTGAACACCGCATGGACGTCAGGCAGATGTCAGGATGTCTGAGCCTGCCGCCCGTGTTGGTTCCGCCAACTCCGCGAAGGGAGGCCAACACGGCGAGCCTCAGAGGCATCGCCGCGCTACGACTGCTCCGGCGGAGTCTCGCCTTCGGCGGGCGCTTCACCCGCGGCGGGATCATCGCCTTCGCTGAGCACCTTCGCGATGTCCTGGAGCAGTTCACCTTCGCGCAGGGAGATGAGTTTCACGCCCTGAGTATTGCGGCCGGCCTCGCGGATTTGGGCCACGGGGATGCGCACGCTTTGACCGGTGTTGGTCATGAGCATGACGTCATCCGCATCTGAAACCACCAGCGCGCCGACGACTTTGCCGGTCTTGTCGGTGGTCTTCATGGTGATGATGCCTTTGCCGCCGCGGCTCTGGATGCGGTAATCGTCGAACGGGCTGCGTTTGCCGATGCCGTTCTCGCTGGCCACCAGCAGCATCGCCCCGGTGTCCACCACGGCGAGGGATACCACGTAGTCTCCCTTGGAAAGCCGGATGCCACGGACGCCGATCGAGTTCCGGCCCTGGTCGCGGATGCCGCCTTTTTCCTTCACCCCGCCGGCTTCGGCACCAGCGTCTTCATTATCGGATTCTTCAGCGGCTTCGTCGGTGCTCCCGGCTCCGGCGACGACGGGCTCGGCGTACTCTTTAAAACGCAGGCTCAGTCCATCGTGAGTCACGAGCACGAGTTCATTGCGCCCTTCGGTCAGCGCGCAGCCGATGAGATAGTCACTTTCGAGGATGTTGATGGCGATGATTCCATCCTTCCGGATGTTGCGGAATTCGCCGAGGTTCGTCCGTTTCACCGTTCCGTTATGCGTGGCGAAAATGACGTATTTGTTCACGTCCCAGGTCGTGTCCTTGTCGCCCTCACCCACGGCGGGGATGCGGAGAACACTGGCGACTTTCTCCTCAGGCTTCAGGTTCAGCAGGTTCTTGATGCTGCGTCCCTTCGCGGTGCGGCCACCTTCGGGGATGTGATAGACGCGTTCGGCAAAAACGCGCCCGGTGTTCGTGAAGAACATGAGCCAGTCGTGCGAGGACGCGGTGAACAGGTGCTCCACGAAATCAGCGGCTTCATCCTCCTCCTCCACGCCGGTCACCTTCGCCGTCTCCATTCCCTTGAGCCCCTTGCCGCCACGGCGCTGGCTGCGGAATTCCGTGCTCACCGTGCGCTTAATATAGCCGCGGTGACTGATGGTGATGATCTGGCTTTCGTTGGCAATGAGGTCAATGTTATTGATCTCGCCTTCCTCGTCCGCGAAATCTGTGAGCCGCGGGGTGGCATGTTTCTCGCGGATGACCGTCAGCTCCTCTTTGATAATGGTCAGCACGCGGCTCTCGCGGGCGAGGATGTCCATGAGGTCGGTGATCTCGAGCATCACCTCATCGTATTCCTGCTTGAGTTTGTGGCGCTCAAGGCTCGTCAGTTTGTAGAGCTGCAACTCGACGATGGCCTTCACCTGGCGATCATTGAAACGGTAACTGTCGCCCTGCACCTGCGGCTGCCCGCGGATGATAATGCCCACGGCGGTCGCGGCCTCGACGGTAAACGGATAATCCTTGATGCGTGACTCCGCTTCGTCGCGGTTCTTCGAGTCGCGGATGATTTTGATGAAGTCATCGATCCGGCTCGTGGCCAGGAGCAGCGCCTCCAGAATCTCCGCGCGGGCCTCGGCCTTCCGCAGTAGAAAGCGCGTGCGGCGCAAAATGACATCCCGGCGGTGCTCAATGTAGCAGGCGATGGCGTCCTTGATGTTCAGCAGCCGCGGGCGGCGGTTGTCAATCGCCAGCATGTTCACGCTGAAACTGTTTTCCAGCGACGTGTGCCGGTAGAGGTTGTTCATGACCACCTGGGGGCGGGCATCGCGCTTCAATTCGATGACCACACGGGTGGCCTCGTCACACTCGTCGCGGATGGCGCTGATCTCCGGCAGGATCTTCTCATTCACCAGTTGGGCGATGCGCTTGATGAGTACCGCACGATTTTCGCGATAGGGGATTTCCGTGATGATGATCTGCTCCTTGCCCTTGGCATCCACTTCGATCTCCATCTTCCCCCGCACCTTTATCTGGCCGCGGCCGGTCTGCATGTAGTTGGCAATGCCGTTGCGTCCGTAAATGGTGCAGCCGGTGGGAAAGTCCGGGCCTTTGATGAATTCCATCAGTTCGCGAACGGTGATCTCAGGGTTATCAATCTGCGCGCAAATGCCGTCCACCACTTCGCCGAGATTGTGCGGCGCCATATTCGTCGCCATACCGACAGCGATGCCCGTGCCTCCATTCACGAGGAGGTTCGGAAACGCCGCGGGGAACACCATCGGCTCCATGAGGCGCTCATCATAGATCGGCTGAAAATCCACCGTGTCATTGTCCATGTCCTCCATGAGCACCGAGCCC
>JANNVM010000707.1:0-1771 GCA_031414455.1 Verrucomicrobiota bacterium | reverse complement strand
GTGCCGTCGCCCAACTGGCCCAGGGTGTTTGAGCCCCATGAGAACAGTTGATTGTCGGAAGTGAGCGCGAGGGTTTGCGCGTATCCGGCGTCCACGGCGGTGACAACCTTTCCGGCGAGCGCTCCGTTCATGTTCACGGCTGTGGGAGCATTCCGGTTTGTGGAGGTGCCGTCCCCCAACCGGCCGGAGCCGTTGAGCCCCCATGCGAAAAGCTTTCCGTCAGAGGTGAGTGCGATGCTGTGTTCGCGGCCTGCGGCGATGCCAGTCACGGTGCGGCCGGCAAGGGCGCCAACCATCGTGACCGCCACCGGAGTGGAGCGGGTCGTGAAGGTGCTGTCTCCCACCTGGCCGGAAGAATTCTCACCCCATCCGTAAAGTTTGCCGTCGGTCGTTAAGACGATATTGTGCAGATAACCTGCGGCGATGGCCTTCACCGTCTTTCCCGCCAGGGCGCCTGTCATGTCCACTGCCACGGGAAGATTCCGCTGGGTAGTGGTTCCCTCTCCGAGAACAAAGGAGTCATTGTGGCCCCACGAGTAGAGTTTTCCGTCGGACGTCAGGACGAGGCAATGATGCAGGCCCGCCTTGATGGCGGTGACGGTCTTTCCCGCCAGGACGCCGCCGGAGTACACCGCGACCGGCAGCGGCTGATTGGTGCCCGTGGTCCCGTTCCCCATTTGCCCGAAAAAATTGTAGCCCCAGGCGTACACTTTGCCTTCGGAAGTGAGCGCGATGCTGTGGGCCTCACCCGCGGCGATCGCGACCAATTGCTTGCCGGCGAGCACGCCACTGGTGTTCACGGCACCGGGCACGATGCGGGTGGCTGTTGTGCCGTCCCCCATTTGCCCGTTGCTCCCGCGCCCCCAAACGACGGGAGGACCGGACGGTGCAGGCGGAGCAGTCACCACAAGCGTGGTGCCAGGCGCCGGACTGGTGCTGTCATGGAAGTTGATCGTGGCCGTGTTCAGCATTCCGGCGTTCAGCAGGGCCGGGTAGGTATAGGTGAAGGTGGCAGGAGCATAGGAACCGGAGACGGGGCCGTTGGCTGCGGGGTTGTCGCTTAACCATGACACGGCGCCCGGCATGTTGAACGCACTAACGGTTACATCGAACGTGAAGGTATCATCGCCAATTCCCGGGCCGTTGTCATGGCGCTGAATGTTGGAGGCTGTGGCGACGATGCCGGTATCGTTCGCCAGCAGTTGCAGGCCCATGCACAGATCCGAACTGGTGGTGGCACTGCTGCGCGCGGAGACGGCGAGGGTATGCTCGCCTGCCGCCAAAACAGTGACCGGAACGATGACGCTTGAATCCGCGCGGGTGCCGGGCCCGGCGGTAGCAAGGCTGAAGGACTGAATGCAGGTTTCATTGTTCAGATTCGCGGTGCCGGTTTCATTCAATCCGGCGATCGCATCGGCAGCCAGAGCCGCGTACCGCTCCGTGTTGTCCGCCATGTTCACCGCGGCCACCAGCACGCCATCGAGATAGATGAGAGCACCATCGTCCAGGATCATCCGAATCTTTGGTGTCAGGAAAGCCTGCGCAGTGGTGAATGTCGTCCGGAAATAAGCGGAGTTGCGATTCCCGCTGGCAGGAGCGGTGAGGGTGGTGCCCGGGGCAGAAACCTCCGCTCCGGCCGTGGCAAAGTAATCGATGACATCGTAGCCGAGCGGTCCCGCTCCGGAACCGCGGTTGATCGAGGAGGTATTTCCCGGATTACCCGCGGTCGTGACCCCTCCGAAGATCGGTCCGTTGTAGTCTCCGGTAAACT
>JANNVM010000706.1:0-16508 GCA_031414455.1 Verrucomicrobiota bacterium | reverse complement strand
AGGTCGAGAATTTCTCCCTGACATTCACCGATCTTCAGGTTCCCCTGTCGGGCTTCCCCATCACCATCAGCCGCACCTACGACAGCCGCGACAAAGGCCGTGGCGATTTTGGCATCGGCTGGCGCCTTGGAATCCAGTCGCTGAAAATCCGCAGCAACCGTGCCCCCGGTACCGGCTGGAATGTCGTCAAGTCCGGCCTGTCCTTCGGCCTCCAGCCCGCGGATGCCCACATTGTCGGCCTCACGATGCCCAGCGGACGCGCCGAGGTCTTCGACATGGTGGTGACTCCGCAGGTCTCTCCGCTCGTGCCCTTCCCGACATCCGTTCTCAGGGCGCGCTTCGCTCCGCGCCCCGGCACACTGGGCCGGCTGGAAAGCCTGGAAAACAACACGCTTTCCATCTTCGGAGCGCAGCCCGGACCGGTCGAACTTCTCGACGATATCACTCTCGCAGCTTACAACCCGCAGCGCTTCCGCTACACCGCACTGGACGGAACCAGCATCGTCATCCACGTCAGGGACGGAGTGCAGAGCATCACTGAACCCAATGGCAACACCCTGATATTCACTCCCGGCGGCATTCTCCATTCCTCCGGAAAGTCCGTCATCTTCGCCCGCGATGCCGCCGGGCGCATCAACACGGTCACCGACCCCATGGGCAGCGTCCAGCGCTACACCTACGATGGAAACGGCGACCTCCGCACCCACACCGACGCCGCCGGCCACGTCACCCGCTACGCCTACAACCGCAGCCACGGCCTCATTCGCATCACCGACCCGCTCAACCGTACCGTCGCCCGCAACGAATATAATGACGCCGGCCGGCTCATCCGCACCACCAATGCCGACGGCCGCGTCATCAATTTCACGCACGACCTGAACACCCGTCAGGAAATCATCACCGACGCCGGCGGACAGACCACCGTCATGGAATACGATGAACGGGGCAATGTCGTTCGCACCACCGATGCCCTCGGCGGCGTCATCACCAACACCTACGACGCCGCGGGCAATCAACTCACCACGACGAACCAGGACGGTGAAACGATTACCCGTACCTTCGACAGCCGTCGCAATCTCCTCACCGAAACCAACGCCCTTGGCGAGAAGACGACCCTGATCTACAACGAGCAGGACAAAGTCACCTCTCGCACTGATCCGCTGGGCCGCATCACGCGCTTTGAATACACCGCCACCGGGGACTTGCGGCAGGCCATCGACGCCTCCGGCGTTGTCTCGCAGCGCAACGACTTTGACGCGAAAGGCCAGCTCATCGCCCGCACCGATGCCCGTGGTTTCACCACCCAGTATGAATACGACGCCAGCGGCAACCGGACGGCCGACATTGATGCCAAAGGCGCGCGCAGCACGACCCAATACAATTCCCGCGGCGATTTGGTGAAAGAGACCGACCGGAATGGCACTTCGGTGCTGACCACAGTGGATTCCCGGGGCTTCTTCACGCAAAAGACCGATCCCCTGGGCAACGTCAGCCGGTTCACCTTCAACGCCGTTGGCGTGATGTCCGATGTCACCGATGCCATGGGTAACGTCACCCGTCAGGAGGTGGACGCGACCGGCAAAGACATTTCCATCACCGACGCCACCAGCTACCGCCGGGCCAAAGCCTATGACATCCGCGGCAATGTTACCGGCTCACCCAACACCGCCGGCCAGACCCTGCTCCATGAGTACGACGAACTTTCCAGTCGTGTGAAAACAACCAATCCTGACGGAGGAGCCCAGCAACAGTTCTATGATAAAGTCGGACGGGTCATCCGAACGGTGAATGCGCGGGGCCATGAGACTCTGATGGTCTATGACGACGCCGGACGAAATACCAGGATCACTGACGCCCTGGGCCATGCGACGCACTTCGAGTATGACGACGCGGGTAATCTGGTCCGACAGACCGATGCCAAAGGGAACGTGTTTCAATTTGAATACGACGCTCTCGACCGCCGCATTCGCTCACGCTTCCCGGACGGGCACCTCCACCGTGACAGCATACGATGCCGCCGGCAACGTGATCAGCGAAACCGATGCCGCCGGTCGAAGCACACTGTATTATTACTATCCCAGAGGACAGTTGCTGGAGGTCATTGATGCGCTCGGAGGCCGGACGCGATTTGCATACGATCCCGACGGCAATCTTCTGAGCCAGACCGATGCCAATGGCAACGTCACCCGCTTCGCTTACGACGCCAACGGTCGCCGCATTCGCAAAACCTATCCCGACGGAACGACCGAAAGTCAGAGCTACGACACCGGAGGCCGTGTCGCCGGTGTCACCGACGCCGCGGGGCAGGTCACTCTCATGCAGTACGACGCCGCTGGGCGTCCCGTGCGCAAAACCTTTCCGGACGGGTCCGTGGAATCATTCACCTATTCCCCGGCCGGACAGTTGCTCACCGCCACCAACGCCGGCGGCACCGTCCACTATGGCTACGATCTGAACGACCGCCTGCTCCAAGTCACCAACCCGGACGGCAGCACCATCGCTTACAGCTACGACCTCAATGGAAACCGCACCGCTGTTACCACGCGGCTGCCTGGCGGTCCTCCCCGCCTTACGGCTTATACTTACGATCCATTGGACCGCATCGAGACCGTCGCCGATCCCGCCGGGGCCGTCACCCAATACAGCTATGATGAAATCGGCAACCTCGCCTCTGTCGCCTACCCGAACGGGGTGGTCTCCACCTACACTTACGACACTCTGAGCCGGCTGAACGTGCTGACCCACCACAAGGGCGCGACCATCCTCGCCAGTTATACCTACGCCGTGAACGCCGTGGGGGACCGCACCCGCGTCACCGCCGCCGACTCGTCGTTTGTTGAGTATGACTACGACGTCCTCCGGCGGCTCACGCGCGAAAGTCACTTCAACCCGGCCTCCACCAAACTCGCCGAGTGGCGCTACACTTACGACGCCGTCGGCAACCGGCGGTCACTACTCAATCTCGCCGGCCAGGAAACTCTCTATTCTTACGACGCTGCCGATAAACTCCTCAGCACCGGTCCCACCTCCTTCGCCTACGATGCGAAAGGCAACACGATTGCGCGGCACTCGCCCGCCGGCAACACTTCGTACGATTTCAATCCGAAGAACCAACTCACCGCCGTGCAGACTCCCGGCGGCAGCGTGGACTTCGCCTACGACCCGGCCGGCGAACGCATCCGCAGTAACGGCCCGGATGGCAGTATGCATCATTTGGTGGATACTCAAAACGCCACCGGCGTCTCCCAGGTCTTGGCAGACTACGACGACACAGGCGCACCTCTCGCCGAATACACCTATGGCTACGAACTGCTCGGCCAGACCCGCAATGGCGCGGCCCATTTCCACCACCGCGATGGCAGCCGCAACGTCCGCCTCCTCAGCGATTCCGCCGGCGACGCGGCCGATACTTACGTCTATAACGCCTCAGCCGCACCGGCTCCACCGCCAATCCCTACCAGTTCGCCGGCGATCGCTACGGCGAACTCGAAGGCCTGACCTTCCTCCGCGCCCGCTACTACGATCCCTCCACCGGTCGCTTCATCAGCAAAGACCCGTTCGAGGGCGTCCTCCGTGACCCGGTTTCGCTGCACCGGTATTTGTATGCGAATGCCAACCCGGTTGCCTTCGGAGACCCTACAGGATTAATGACCCTGGCGGAGGTAAAGGTCACGGCAAGCATCGGCTTTGCGGTCTCGTTGTCGGTTAGTCTCATCAGTGGGGACTCGATCTGGATAGCGATTCCGAAAGCGATCATCGGCGCGAGTTTCGCTGTTCTCGGCGGTGGCGTTGTCGGAGCTATTGGCGTAAAGATGGCCAGTGCATTTGTAGGATCAGTGGCGCGGCGGGCATTAGTCTTCCTAGCTATCGTCGTGGTTAAGGCTGCACTTAACACGGTCTTCTTCCTGGCAAACTGGGTCGCCGACAATGAGATAGAAGGTGCAGCGATATTCAGAGGTTTGTCAGGCCGCAGTGCCGGATATGTATTTGCGCTCAATTTGGCAGCAGAAGTCATAACTTTCGGACTTATTCCACCCGGAAGCCGACCGGTCACCCCGGTTATGCCGGACGCTCCGGTCAGCGAAGCAGCACGAATCGCGGGGGCTGGCATTCACCGAAGGGTTTGGAAGGATTTTGTTAAGTCGAATACTGGCGATTTTATCGAATGGCTGAAAGCAACTAAAAAACGAACTCCCCGTTACGTCGGGACCAGGAATCGGATCCCAGAGCTAGAAGAACTGGCCTCGATCGCAAAAGCTGAAACAAGGAGACAGGCTACTTGACGAGAAAAGTTTCCATGCAACTGTCGGCCCGCCCGGACGGCATCCGCCCAATCAAAGTCCACTACCAAGAGAACAACGGTGTCCGCCATGGAGTCTTGAAAATTGTAATGAAATAAGTAGACAGGCTACTTGACAAGAAATGTTTCCATGCAACTTGCTGCCAGCAAGGTTGGACTCCCCGCCAAAAAATTGAAGTCCACTACAACCTCCAGATCCATCCACTCATGGCCAAGCCACGCGTTTTCAGCAATTCAGAGAGCCAGTCGGGCGTGTATCACGTCGTTTCGCGGGTGGTGGACCGGCAGTTTCGGCTGGGGGATGCCGAGAAGGAGGCTTTTGTGGGAATGATGAAGGCGTTTGCGGCCTTCCATCAGGTGGAAATCCTGACATTCTGCGTGATGGGGAATCATTTTCACCTGCTCATACGGGTGCCGGAGCGGCCGGCGGGATTTGATTTGCCGTTGGGGGACGTGATGGAACTCTGGCAGAGCGCCGTGGGAGCGGCATGGATCAAGGGGATGCAGCGGCAGTTCGAGATTTACCGGCAGAATGGCAGTGAAGCCGCCATTGAAGAATGGCGGCTGGAAATGCTGGGGCGGATGTTTTCGCTGAGTGCGTTCATGAAGTCGCTCAAGCAGCGGTTCTCGACGTGGTACAACCGGCGGAACGGACGCGCAGGGACGTTGTGGGAGGGGCGCTACAAGAGTCTGATCGTGGAGAACGAGGAGAAGGCGCTGCGGATGATGGCGACCTACATTGACCTGA
The DNA here is from genome assembly GCA_031414455.1 of Verrucomicrobiota bacterium. GTDB lineage: Bacteria > Verrucomicrobiota > Verrucomicrobiia > Verrucomicrobiales > V1-33 > V1-33. The sequence continues at coordinate 11,460 of JANNVM010000706.1, read as the reverse complement.
ATCCCGTGCGGGCCGGAATCACTGACGATCCTGGCAACTACCGATGGAGCGGTTATGCGGAAGCGATGACCGGGAAAGCGGCGGCGATGGAAGGAATCGCGCAGATTACTGGAGCCACCGTGGATCGGGTGCATGGGCGGAGACTGGGAGCCGCGGCACTTGTCGAGACCACCGCCATGCAGAAACGCCGGCAGTTGCGGGCCTTGATCCATTACCGGCAGATGCTCGGCATCGCCGGGCGTCCGCGGATAACCGAAGATGGCAAGGTTATTCGCCGGGGAGTGAGCGGGAAAGTGCAGGCGCGTTTGGATAGCGAAACCGGAGTGCGGCGCGAGCGGTTGATGAAGCGCGTGCGTCACTTCACCGATGGGGTGATTCTAGGCAGCCGGGAATTCATTGATGGCTGGTTTCAGCGGAACCGTGACTGGTTTGGAGGAAAGAGCCGGGCTGATCGAAAGACCGGAGCGCGCTGCATAGGCAAAGGCTGGAAGGGAATCTACAGTCTCCGGCAACTGAGGGAATGAATCTGCAAAGGTTTCGTCGTGCCGCTTCCCGGATCCGAAATTACAGGTGGAGAGTCATTGAGGTGGACCCCGAAACTCCGCCCTCGTGATTGATCGCCTCAAGGCAGCCTCCGGCAGAAACTTACGCACCTCCGGGAAAACTCTTTGCCAAAGTGCTTAAGATGATTTAACTTTTTAGCATATCGGGGTTCCGCCCGAGACACCTACCCCGCCATCCGTCCCATGAGTCCCACCTGCACTCTTTCTCTCGCTCTCGGCTGCATCATGGCGCTGAGTTCCTGTTCCGTATTCAAGAAGGATGATCCTGCGCCGGCCGAGAATCCCTATGCCGCGGCCAATCCGTATGCCGCCGGTGCCGCGGGCACTCAGAATCAGGGATATCCGGCCTACGGCAATACCGGCGCCGCCAACACCGGGGGTTATGACCCCGGCAATCCTTACGGGCAGCCCGCCGCCGGCAGTTATGCGCCGCCCACCTACAGCCAGCCTCCCGCCGCCGGTTACCCGCCTGCGGCCGGAGCCGGCTATGGCGGCACCGGTTATTCGGGCGCGGCCGCCGGCAGCACCGGCGGAAATTACGGTGCCGCCAGCGGCAGCGGTCGCACCCACCAGGTCGCCGCCGGTGAAAATCTAACAAAAATCTCCCGCCGTTACAGTGTGAGTGTGGACGCTCTGATGCGTGCCAACAACCTTAGCACTGATCTCATCCGTCAGGGCCAGACTCTCAATATTCCCTGATCTCGAAAATTTTGTTCGTGTGTGTGCTAAGGCCGGGCGGTCTCCTTGTGGGGCCGCCCGGTTTTTTGCCGGCGGCGGCCCCGGAGCGGCATCGCGAAAAGGGCGAGGAATGGCCTTGCCTGACCCTGCATTGCGGCCCCACAATGACCCCCGGTTCCGCCTCATGCACGATGACCGCGCAGGAATTCAGAACTGCCTAACGCCACACTACCATACCATGAAACTTTCCCGAATCATCACTCCCGTCTGCGCCTCTGCGCGCGCTGTTTTTCACCGCCTGTGACAAAAAGGAATCTGCCGGCTCCGGTGCCGCCGGCGGTGCAGTCAGTGAAAAGGCCGCTCTCGATGCCTTTAAGAAATCGGCGGAGGAACTCAATGCCCTGACAAAGGAAGAACCCAATGCCGATCCCATGGCCGGCATGGCGAAAATGAAGACCGTGATGGCCAGGGTGAATGCCATCAAGACCGACGGTCTGCCGGCGGACCTCAAGGAAGCTTTCACCGGGTTCCGCAGCAAGCTCAGCGAAATGGTGGACCTGCTCAAGGACATGCCGGAGAAGAAAGAGGACATGCTTGCATGGGCTCAGAAGATGGCGGCAGACCCGGCGCTGGGAGCGAAAATGGCGGCCATCGGCCAGGAGGTTGGCGTCCTCGGTGAGAAACTCAGCGAAGTGGCAAAGAAGCACGGTATTGATGCCCAGATGGGCAAATAGCCGCAGCCTGGCAGCATTTCAATTTGGCAGGGACGTGTGAAAACACGTCTCTGTTTTTTTTACCGCTGATGGCATCCGGCAGTCACTGAATGGAGAAAGCGGGCGTCGCCGCCGGCCCGGTTCTACTCGACGAGCGATGGCTCCCAGGGCCAGAGTTTCATTGTCGTGCCGGTGCGAACCCAGCCGCGGAGGGGCGCGCCTTGTTCGCCGCCGGGGATGTCGCAGTAGGTCCAGTAACCTTCTTCGCGAATGGGCATGAGTTCTGAGCCAGGGGGAAGTTCGATGACGGTCTGAGCCGCTTCGACCGGAGCGGTGCGGGCCCACGCTTCTTTGGTTTTGTCGCTTTCCCGGTCCGGCAGGGAAATGAGAAGCCGCGCGAAAGGGGCGGGGTCGAGACGTTTGCCGATCAGACCGCAGGCGGCGGCGATCACGACGGCGACGGCGAGGCAAAGCAGCGTGACGAGCGGCCAGCGGCGTCCGCGGCGGGGGGGGGCCCACACGAGCCAAACGATCGTGAGTAAGGCAAGCCATGCCCCGCCTTGACAGGCACCCATCCACCACGTGCGGGGGACGAGCGCGGCAAATTTTACGAGGCCGCGTTTTTCAAAGCGGAGGTAAGCGACCTTGTTCTCCATGAAGCGCAGGTTCTGCCGGGCCTCGGGCAGCCAGGGGTCGAGGGCGAGAGCGCGGCGGTACCAGATGGAAGCAGCGGCCCGGTCATCAAGCTTCCATGCGCTGTTGGCGATGTTGTGACAGAGCGCGGCGGAGATTTGCTTTTCGTCTTCGGCGATGTGCGTGAATTCGGCCAGGGCCTTTTCGTAGTCGCCGGCGTTATAGGCGGTGAGGGCATCGCGAAAGGCCGTGCCGGGGCCGGTGGCGGCATGCGTGAGGGCAGCGGGGAGCAGGAGAAGGAGGGCGAGAAGAAATCGCATGAGGAAATGGTCAGGCGCTGAGACGTGCGGTAAGAAGGGAGGCGGCGCGGGACTGTTCGTCGGCGGGCACCGGAGCGGCGGCGGCTTCGGCGTTGGCGGCGTAGAGCCAGCGGTCGCGGTCGGCGAGGACGGAGGCAAGTGGCTCGTCAGCAGGGACCGGGGATTTTTTCCAGTACTCCCATGCGCCGGCGTATTCACTGACAAAGCCGTAAAACTGGAGGCGGGAGAGAGGGCTGCGGCGGAGGTCGCGGGCGATGTCATGACAGAGGCGCGGCGCGAAGGGCGGGGGCCGGCGGGAGACCGCCCATGCACGGAGCCGGCGCACGGTTCCGGTGCCGAGAATGAGTGCGAGGATCGCGGCGGGCAGGCCGTGGAGCAGCCCGGGATGCACCGGGATGGAAGCAGCAGTCAGGGAATGCCAGCGTCCGGCGTTGAGCGGCTGAGGGAGGATATCGGTTAGCTGCTCGCCGGGCGGCAGGGCGTCGGGAGTGCCGGTGAAGTCGCGTGTCTCGGCGGCAGCGGCACTGTTTACCGCGGCGACGGCTTCGGGGCTGCCGGTGACGGTGAGCGCGATGGCCGGGCTTTTGGCGACGGCGTATTTGCCTGTCTGGGGATCGAAGTAGGGCAGGGTGAAGACTACGGAAAGATCCCCCGGTTTTTCGGCGAAGAGAATCTGCGTGAAGACTTTCTGGCCCTGATCCACGCCGAGACCGCGGCTTTCGCCGGAAACCTTGGGTTTGTAGGCGCGGAGTCCGTCCGGATTCTCCAGGTTCGGAGCAGGGATGGCGTCGAGATTGCCCATGCCGGTGACGATAATGTCGAAGCCGACGGGATCGCCCAGTTGGACGGGCTGCGAGCCAGTGGTGGGGGTGTCGCTCTGGGCCATGATCTGGAACTTGCCGACGACGCCGTTGAATCCTTCAGGCTTGCCCTCGGCGGGCAGGGGCTTGACGCGGATGGGGACGGTGTTGGTCGTCACCTTCAGTGTGCGGCGGGAGCGCTGGAAGTCACCAAAGGGATCGCGGTTCGAGGGGACGCTGGCTTCCAGTTTCACTTCCGCCGGGCCGAGTGGAAAGGCACCGGATTTGACGGCGACGAGGGAACTGGGGAGTTGCCATGAATTCCAGATCTGACCATTGATCTCGGTCTGGTCAAACATGCGGCCCTGACGGTCGAAGCGGGAGACCGCGATGCCTTCCGTTTTGATCACCGGGAGCGGCTGACTGACAATGCTCAGTGCGGGATGAGTGAGCACGCTAACAATAATTGGAACTTCCTCGCCCTCCCACATTTCGGTCTTGCCGACGGTGAGCTGTGCCTGGGGCTGAAGTGCCCCGGCGATGGGCGGGCCTTCGGTGACAGACACCTTGACGGGTCGCGTGGTGTATTTTTTTCCGTTAACCGTGAAGGTCTGCTCCGGGACGGTGTATTCGCCGGCCTCGATGCCTTCGACGAGGTAGTTCAGTTCGAGGCTGTAGGTGACTTGACCATTGACATCCACGCCCTGGGAACTGCTGCCGGTGAACTGGATGTTGAGGCCGGCAACTTCAATGGCGGCGGGCGGGGTCTGAAGGCGGCGGACTCCGGGGATGCGAATGCTCAGGGTTCCTTCTTCACCGACATTCAGCGAGGCCGGAATGAGCCGGATCTCCAGGGCGGGCGCGGCCTCCCCCGGAGCGGGAGTTGCTGGAGCCGGTGGTGCTGGAGCGGGCGTTGCTGGAGCGGGTGGAGCCGGTACCGGAGTCTGCGGTGGCGCGGGAACCTGTGGCGGAGGTATGAGCGGAACAGTCGTCGCCGGCTGCTGCGCGGGGCAGGGGAGTGCCGCGAGGAGCAGAATGAGAAAGTGGGATGGTTTCATCATGGGAGAGACATCTGCGGGGCCTACCAGTCTTTGGACGGAGCGCGCTCGCGGGCGGTCTGGTTGCGCGGCTTGGTCTTCAGTTCCTGCGAGAGGTTCTTCAGCGTGCGAAGGGAGTTGCTCCGGCCAATCTCGCTGGAGCCTTCTTTCCCGTCGCCCTCTTCGCCTTCGCCATCACCGTCGCCTTCGCCGTCCTTGCCGCCCTCGCCTTTTTCCTTCCCGCCTTCTCCTTTGTCGCCGCCGTCGGCGTCGGTGTCGCCGTCCGCGCCCGCTTTGCCGTCAAAATCCTCGTTGGCCTTGTCGCCGCTGCCGGCACCGGGATCCGGCCCGTCTTTCTTGCCGTCGCCGTCCCCTTCGCCATCACCCTCGCCTTCGCCATCCCCTTCGCCGTCTCCCTGGCCCTTGCCTTTCCCCTTCGATTTTCCGCTGCCTTCCTTTCCGTCTTCACCTTCTCCCTCTCCTTCTCCTTCGCCTTCGCCTTCTCCCTTTCCCTTGCCCTGCTGTTCGGAGGCCTTCTGCTGCCGGATGTCGCGCAGTTTTTCGATAAACTTCACCACTTCTTCGTGATTCTTCTTCGCGTCTTTGTTGTCAGGAGCAAGGATGATCGTTTCCTGATAGTGCTCCACACTGTTCTCGCACTGCCGGATGACGGTGTCGAGATACTTGAGTGAGATCTGGAACGGCTTCGCCTTCTTCTTCGTCTTCGCTTTGGAAAGATTGATGACCCGCTCCTTCTCAGCGGCTTTGGCGCGCTCGAAGACGGCATTCGCGAGATTGTAGTGGGCCCTGGCGCGGACGTTGAGGTCGTCTGAGGAAAGCGCGACGCCGAAGGCGTCCATGGACTGCTCCATCATGCCGCTGTCGAATTTCTCACTGTTGGCCAGCGCCGCTTTGTAAGCCGCCACTCCGCGGGCCATCTGAAGGCGGTCGAGTTCATCGTCGGGCGCTTTGGCGGCGACGCGGGAGAAATTGAAGACGGAGTTCCGCCAGTCACCTTGCTTGTAAAACTTCCACGGATCGCCGGTGAGGCTTTCCGGCTCCGGTTTGTCGCCGGCTTTCGCTGCTTCGATCTTCTCCGGCGGTTTCGCGTCACTTGCCGGCGAAGGGAGCAAATCATTCTGCGCCTGCACGGACTGCGGACTGGCGAACAGCATACAGACGAGCGCAGCGAGGGCGGCAGTGCCGGTGGCGGGCACGGTAACGCGGTGCCGCCTGACAATGCCCGTGATAAACGCGGCGGTGAGACTGATGAGTCCGGCGCAGAGCGGCCAGCGATAGCGGTCCACGGCGGTTTCGAGCGTTTTGCTTTTCATGGCGGAGCGTTGGAGTTTGGAGAGAATCAGATCAATGCGCGCGTCGCTGATGCCCGCGCCGTCGAGGCTAAGATACAGGCCGCCGGTGAGGGCTGCAATTTGTGTGAGCACTTCTTTCTTGAGCCGGGTGAAGACGGGTTTGTTGTTGCGGTCGCGCAGATATTGCCCGGGCCGGGCAGGATCGGGAACCGTTTCGCCTCCCGCAGTTCCGACACCGACACAAATAATAGCGAGTTTTGCATCCCGGGCGCGGCGCGCGGCGGCGATGGCCTCACCTTCGAGTTCCTCACCGTCGCTGAAAATTACCATCGCCTGCTGTCCGGAGAGGTCGGCCTTTTTGAAGGTTGCGATACCGAGGTCAATGGCCCGGGAGAGATTTGATCCGCCGGTGGGAATGATGTCGGTGTCTATGGACTGAATGCTCTCGATAATGGCGTCGGTATCCGGCGTGATCGGCGCATACATGAAGGCGGTGCCGGCAAACGGCATGAGGCCGATGCGGTCATTGCGCAGGCGCTTCACGAGATCCTCCGCGGCCATCTGCGCGCGCTCGAGACGGCTCGGTTTCAAGTCAGTGGCCAGCATGCTCCGCGAGGTGTCCATCGCGATGATGAGGCTGCGTCCGCTGCCTTTGGATTCCTCGCTGACCGTGCCATACTGCGGCTTGGCGAGCGCGGCAGCGAAGAAGGCAAGGGCGAGAAGTTCCAGCGAAATGACAACCCACGACCGGCTGCGCCCGGTGCTGTAGAGCAGCCCGTCGAGCAGCCGTGGCGACGCGAGCCGCGACACGCTGTTCCGCGCCCGCGCATCGCCGAGCACCTTGAGCACGATGAGCACCGGGATGCACAGCAGCAGCCAGAACGCAGCGGGGTTGGCGAAGGTTAGTTCCATGAGGGAAAAGGCGGAAGCCGGAAATTTATGATTTACGATTTGTCCGGATTGCCTGGATGATTGGGTTTTGTTTCTTCATTCTGCATTTTTCATTCTGCATTTCCCGTCACGGATATCGCCTTAGCAGGGTGTGATGCAGCACCAGTGCGAGAACTCCGCTGATCACCGCGCCCCAGAGCGGCCAGTGGTAGAGTTCGTCAATGAGGGTGCTGCGGCGCACGATGAGTTTCGTTTTCTCCAACTGGTCAATCTCCGCGAATATACGCTCCATCGCGGCGGCTTCTTTGGCGTGGTAAAAACGTCCGCCGGTGATGTCGGCGACTTCCTTGAGGGTCTTCTCATCGTATTCCTGACGGATGTCTGCACCGCCGCCGCCATAGGGGGAATTCGACAGCTCGGGAACGACATGGCGGCCGTAGGTGCCGATGGCGACGGTGTAGATTTTGATGCCGAGCGTCTTGGCATGCCGCGCTGCTTCGGTGGGAAGCAGGCGTCCGGAATTGTTCGCGCCGTCGGTCACCACGATGATGATTTTACTTTTTGACTCCTTGTTGGTCAGTCGTGTGGCAGCGGTGGCGATGCCGCTGCCGATGGCCGTGCCCATTTGGTCCGTGGACGCCCGGAGCACGTCAAATCCGATGCCTTCAAGGGTTTCCTGGAGCCAGTTCTTGTCGAGCGTAAGCGGCGACGCGAGATAGGGTTTGCCGGCAAAAACGACGAAACCAATGCGATCCGTGGGCCGGTTCCGGATGAAGTCCTTCACCACGTTTTTCAAGACGACCAGACGGTTTACCATCTGGCGCCTGCCGTCCACTTCGTAGAACATGTCGCGGATGGACATGGAGAGTGAGAGGTCGAGCGCAAAAAAGATCTCCACGCCGCTCTCCTCGATTTTCTCTTCGGCAGTGAGTTTTTGCGGGCGGGCCAGCGCCGTGACGCCGGCGGCAATGGTGAGGAAGACCATGAAGACGCCGAACCGCCCCAGTGCGGAACTGGTGCGGCGCCCGAGGGATCTCAGGAGGTGGAGCGATCCGAACTGCACGACCGACTGCTCGCCGGCGGAGGACTTGAGAAAAGCGAGCAGCGGAATGAGCAGCAGGCCCCAGAACCAGAGCGGCTGTTCAAACTGAAAGTTGTCAGGCAGCAGGCGCATCGGTGAGAGCGGGTCCGGTGGGTTGCGGGGCGGCAGTGGCGGGTTTCTTGAGGGCGGCGGCGACGGCATGGAACGCCGACTCGGCATCAGCGAGTAGCCGATCGCGGGCGACGGCAGTGGAGGAGGAGAACTTCAGCGCATCGCAGCCTTCGAGGACCGCAGTAAATGCGGTGACGAGCGGCGGCGGCGGTGCCTCGTCGCCCCGGCGGGCCTTGCCAAGGATTTCCTCTGTCGTGGCAAACCTCGCCAGCATTCCCATCCTCCGGTGCAGAAAAGTGCGGATAATCTCCGAAAGCGCCGCTCCAAACGCCGGAGCCTCCAGTGCCTCCCCCTGCCGGCGCAGCGCCTTGATTTCCCGCAGCGCCTGCTTCTCTGGACGCCCGGGAGCCGACGGCAGCGTCCCGCGCCGGGTCAGGCCAGCGATAATACCGATGATAATACCCAGAACGATCAACCCCAGCACGACAGCGCCGGCCCACCACCACCACGACACCGCCTGCTCTACGGCGGGCGGCGGCGGTTCGGCGATTTTCTCGAGTTCGGGGAAGGGGAGCATGTCGGGAGGCGGGCGGACAGTAGGGAGGCTTTTATGAAAAGCAAAACGCGAGCCGGTATTTCGGCGGAGTGAAGTTTTCTTCCCATTTAGCGCCGCCGGCCGCTAATTTGGCGGACTGAGGTTGAACGCCGCTTCGGGAAACGCCTGCGCTCGCAAAAAGACAATATCTGGTGTGCTTTGAAAGCCGACTGGGCTGCGGAGAAATGACCGGCGGCAGAGTAGCAGAACCACCAACGAAAAGTCCGTCAATCAATCTGTCATACACAGAGTCGTTGCGAATCCGGGCAAGGTGGAATGTCGGAATACTTAACACAACCCCCTCTGACGGGTTCTTTTGGTTTTCCGTGGTTTCGATGTAATCATCTAATAATCAATAGATAATGGCTTATTTATTGAGTTTGGCACGGAATCTGTTCATCAATTGCCGCAGGCAGTCCTGCTACTTTCAAAGGGATGCCTCCAAACTCAAACACAACGACGTAAATTAATGAAAACTCACACACTCTTGAAGGGCGCGTGCATCGCTCTCGCTGCGATCACCATGCCTCTTTGTTCGTTCGGAATTACTTTCGCGGGTACCTCCAGCGGGGTATTCGTCAATCCCGTCGGGCCGGCGGGAATGACCGTATCGGGGGTGAATAGCCCTACTTTTGCCTGGGGCGTCGGCGTCAACGGTTCACCGCCAAGTTCGTTGACGTTTAGCGGAACCTTATTTGGACCTGTGCTTCCCGAAGTCACTTTCAGCCTTGGCACACTGTCATACTTCAACGGAACACTCAACGGTGGTACGGAGGCGAACTCCGTGGACTTGGCTGTTACCCTGAATTTTTCTGATCCTAACGGATTGAATCAGGCATTCACCTTCCCGTTCCAACTCATTAATTCGCCTAATGTAGCTGACCCGATCGCGAGCGCCGACAATGTTGAGTTGGGCCTCGGGAGCCAATCGGTTTTCACAGTTGACGGCGTTAGTTATACTTTGAACCTTGGTTTCGGCAATTTTTCCGGGAACGCACTTGGCGATGCCGACACTTTCCGGGTTCTTGAGAGCGCCACCGGGACCGCACAATTGCAGGGCACCATCACCACCAATATCCGCGGAGTTCCCGATACCGGTTCGACGCTGATGCTTCTCGGCGCTGCCTTGGCGGCGTTGCCATTCGCGCGGCGGATGCTGGGCGGGAAGTAAGCGGCGGCAGTAGTCTGCCTGTTCAGTAGGAAAACGAAACAATTCACGGAAAACCGCCGCATCTTGCGGCGGTTTTTCTGTTTTGAGAGCTGGGCTTTCGAGTGCCTGCTGAGCCCGGACAACGGCGGCTGACAGAAAAAGCGCCGCGACCAGGAAATGGCGGGCCAGGTCGGCGGGCGCGCGGGGACGGGCTTTCATTTCTTCTCCAATCCGGCTGCAAGATCCCCGATGATATTGCCGCTCTGGTCCTGGGCGTCGGCGTAGGATTTCCCGATCTCTTCGATAACCTTTTTCGCCGCCGACGCCTTGCCGTTCTGCTGATACCATGAGGCCATGAACAATCGGGAAAGACCCCCGACGGAACAGCCGTTGAGATAATAGGCATCGCTGAATTTATCCATGCAGGTTTGCAGTGTGGATGATGCGGAGTATTTCGCCGGGCGGTGTTCGGTGGCGACGCCGGATTCCCGGCAATTTCGGGGCAGTCGGACAACCAGGGCGCTGAGATGTTCGATGAAAGTGCCCCTTTTGTCGGGGCTGTCACCGTGCATCATGGACCGATGAAAGTCATCGCTGCTCTTCTTCTCACCACTGTTTTGGCCTCCGCGGACACGGATTACCTCATCGCCGTTTCGGCTTCCACGGTCGCCGACGGGGCGTGGCAGCCGGTGGTGGAAAAACTGAGGGCGAAACACCATGCGGAAACCGCCACCTGGAACGCAGCGCCGGCTGAAATCCTCCCGGCGCTGCAAAAGAGCATGCCGCGCTTTGTGTGTTTCGTGGCGACGCCGAAGGAGACGACGCGGGAATTCGTGCAGACGGTGCATCGCCTGATGCGGCGTCTCGATTCCGACCCTTACACAGACACGCGCTGGGGAATCCTCACGGGATTCGATGCGGCGAATGCCCTCGCTATCGCCTCGGAGGAGAAGCCGCTGACCATTCACAAAGTAGGATCCGGCACAGAGGTGGCGATGGACCGCTGCGAGTCGGGCACCTGGTATTGTGAATTGAGGAAGGGTCACATGGTGCAGAAAGAGAAAGGCGGTGCGGCGGAAGAGCGGAAAGTGGAGCCGGATACAACGAAGGCGCTGGTGGATCTCATTAACACCGGCGCGCCCGACCTCTGGGTTACGTCCGGCCACGCCACCGAGCGCGACTGGATGATCGGCTTTCGTTACCGCAACGGCTTCTGGAAAAGCAAAGCGGGCCAGTTGTTCGGGGAGGACACGCAAGGGGGACGCTTCGATGTGAACAGTGCGAACCCGAAAGTTTATCTGCCCATCGGCAACTGCCTTATGGGTCACATAGACGGCCCGGATGCGATGGCGCTGGCTTACATGAAGAGCGCGTCCGTCCGCCAGATGGCCGGTTACATTCTCCCGACATGGTACGGCTATCAGGGATGGGGGCTGCTTGATTACTTCGTGGAGCAGCCGGGCCGCTACACCCTGACGGAAGCCTTTCATGCTAACAATATCGCGCTCGTGCATCGTTTGCTGACGAACTTCCCTGGCGCGGAGAAGATCGAGAGCGTTGACGCGAACGGCCGTCCGCCCCGCGGCACCGTGTTCGTGCCGTTCTTCGACGAGT
>JANNVM010000705.1:0-2183 GCA_031414455.1 Verrucomicrobiota bacterium | reverse complement strand
AACCAACCCGCATCCCCACCGCGCTCACCGCCGCCGTTTTTGGCAGCGCCATTTACGTCGCCCTGATCGCCGCGACTCCGCCGCAATCGGCACAGAAGCTTGTCGCCGACCGCGTGGCCGCCGAGTATCCGTCGCTCTTCGACATTTACACCAACCTCCACGCGCACCCGGAACTTTCGTTCATGGAAGTGAAAACCGCGGCGCTGGTGGCGGGCGAACTGCGGGGGCTGGGTTTCACGGTGACGGAGAAAGTCGGCAGGACCGGTGTGGTCGGTGTGCTCGCCAACGGTGCCGGCCCCACGGTGCTCGTCCGCGCGGACATGGATGGATTGCCGATCAAGGAAAATTCCGGCGTGGCCTATGCGAGCACGGATGTGGTGAAGGACGCGAGCGGCAAGGAGCAGCCGGCGATGCACGGCTGCGCGCACGATACGCATGTGACCATGCTCATCGGCACAGCGCGGCTGCTCGCGGGGATGAAGGACCAGTGGGCCGGCACGCTCGTGTTCGTCGCGCAGCCGGCGGAGGAAATCGTGGCCGGTGCCCGGGCGATGCTGATGGACGGGCTCTATACGCGTTTTCCCAAACCGGATTTTGCCATCGCACTGCACACTTCCTCCAACCTCCCGGCCGGTGTCATTGGTTATGGTGAAGGACCGTTCTACGCCGCGGTGAACTCGATGGATATCCAGGTGCGCGGCGTTGGCGGTCACGGATCGGCACCCCACACCACAAAGGATCCTGTTGTCGTCGCCTCGGAAATTGTGCTCGCGCTGCAAACAATCGTGAGCCGTGAACTCAAACCCGGCACGCCGGCCGTCGTCACCGTCGGCACCATTCACGGCGGCCTCAAACGCAACATCATTTCGGACGAAGTGAAGCTGGAGCTAACTCTTCGCGCGTTCGACGAAAAGATCATGTCGCATCTCGTCACCTCCATCCGCCGCATCTGTGAGGGAACGGCCAGGGCCGCGGGCGTGCCCGATGACCGCCTGCCCGTCGTCACGCTCACACCGGAATCCGTCGGCGTGACGAGCAATGATCCGGCCCTGACAAAACGACTGGGCAGCGCCTTCGTTGAATGGTTCGGCAAAGACCGCGCGGCGCCGACCGAACCGGTCATGGGCGGTGAAGATTTTTCCGAATTCAGCCGCCAGGGCGTCCCGATCTGCATGTGGCGGGTCGGCGCCACCGATCCGGCGAAATTCGCCGAGGCCGAACGCACCGGCGTGCCCGTGCCATCGAATCATTCCGCGACCTTTGCGCCCGTTCCCGAGCCGACACTCAAAGCCTGCGTCTCCTCCATGACGGTAGCGGTGCTCGAACTCATGGGCAACACACCGGCCATAACGCCGAAATGACGTTGAGGGATTCCTCCGCTCACCGCTATTACGCCGGCTAAACACTCTTGCAAAGCACGGCCGTCCCGCCCCTGTCCATCCCGTGAGTTCCTTCGATTCCAGCGGTGAGGGTCCTTCCGGTGCGGCGTCCTTCGACACGACACACTGGAGCGTCGTCAGTGCCGCAGCCGACCTTGTCTCACCAAATGCCACAGCTGCCCTGGAGACGCTCTGCCGGACTTATTGGTATCCGCTCTATTCGTACGTTCGCCGTAAAGGCTATTCCGCTGCGGACGCCCAGGACATGACGCAGGAATTCTTTTGCCGGCTGATCGGCAAGCAATACCTGAAATCCGTGGATCGCAATGCCGGCAGCTTTCGATCGTTCCTGCTGGCCTCCATCAATCATCTCCTCGCCAACGAATGGGACAAAGCACAGACGCTGAAACGCGGCGGCGGCCGTGAATTCATCTCGCTCGATGCCGAAGAAGCGGAGAACCGTTTCGCCCGGGAAGCTTCCGTGAGTGACTCCCCGGAGAGGGCCTTTGATCGTCGCTGGGCACTGACGCTGCTTGATCGGGCGCTGGCCCGGTTGCGCGAGGAATTCACCAATGCCGGCAAACTGCGGCAGTTTGACCTGCTCAAAGGCTTCCTCTCGGATCTCGCGGGCGAGGGTGACTATGCGGCACTCGCGGAGCGACTCGGGCTGGATGCCGGAGGAGTGGCCGTGGCCGTCCATCGCCTGCGCCGGCGCTACCGTGATATTGTCCGCGCCGAAATCGCTCAAACCGTCGCGGCCGAATCGGAACTCGACGCCGAGATGGATCACCTTTTTGCGGCCCT
>JANNVM010000704.1:0-6531 GCA_031414455.1 Verrucomicrobiota bacterium | reverse complement strand
GCCGTTCGCACTGCCAAATATACCTGGGCTGCCGGCCAGCGTGGAAACGACACCTTCAGGCGTTATTTTTCGAATTGTGGAGTTGCCCGCGTCCGCGACATACACGGTCCCGTCGTCGGCGAGTGCCACCGCGCTCGGATTGAAAAACCGGGCGTTGAGGCCTTGGCCGTCCGTGCTTCCCTTCATGGTCACCCCGCCTGCGAATGTCGTAACCTCGCCCTCGATCGTTACGGCCCGCAGCACATGATTCGTTTAATCTGCCACAACGAGCCTGCCATCCGCTCCCATCGCAACATCGGTAGGACCGTAGAACCGGGCCACGTTTCCGATTCCATCCTGATAGTCGTTGGATCTCGCCGCGCCGGCCAGAGTGTAGACCATACCGTCAGTGGTGATTTTCCGAATCGTGTGATTGCCGGAATCAGTGACAAAAAGGGTTCCGTCGGTACCGACTGTCAGACCGGCTGGGGATTCGAAGCGCGCCTCCAACAGAGTGCCGTCACTGGTGCCGGAACTGCCCGCACGCCCCGCCAGCGTGGTCACGGTGCCGTCCGCCGTAATGCGGCGGATCGTGTGGTTCCGGCCGTCGGCGACGAGGAGGCGTCCGGTTTTATCCAGTGCCAGTCCTCCCGGATTCCAGAAACTCGCGGCAGGACCGACACCGTCGTTTCGTCCGCCGAATCCGCCGGGCGTTCCTGCAAAAGTCGTGACCACGCCGGTCGCTGACATCTTCCTGATCGTATGATTGCTACTGTCGGCGATAAAGAGATTCCCGGCCTCATCGGCCGCTAGGCCGGTGGGATTCCGGAATCGTGCTTCGCTTCCGGGGCCGTCTGCACTGCCGGCCGATCCGGCGCTGCCGGCGATCGTGGTCACCCGTCCATCGCGGGTGATCATCCGGATGGTATGGCTTCCGGAATCGCTGACAAAAATCGCGCCGCGACCGTGCACCGCCACCGCCGCCGGATCCTCAAATTTCGCCTCGCGGCCGAAACCATCCGCGTTGCCCCGGGCACCCGGACTGCCGGCGAGGGTGCTGACGGCACCGGCCGGCGTGACAATCCGAATGGTCTTGTTCGTCCTGTCCACAACAATGAAATCGCCGTCTCCGTCCACGGCAACTGCCGCTGGATTGTAGAAATGGGCGTTGCCCCGGACGCCGTTGCCGATTCCGCGTCCACCCTGATTACCTGCAAAGGTGGTCCATTGATAGCTTTGGGCGAGGGCGGATACTGAAGTGAGGAATCCGCAGAGCAATACCGGGGCGATTCTGAGAGCACGCATAGTTTTGGCAGATGTAGCAGGGTGGGTTTCGACCGAGCGGGAATTGGGCGACAATTGTGCGCAAGATGACGGAATTCTCCAAGTAACTCAAAACCTGAACCCAATCCCGCCGCCGAGCGACCAGCCGCTGAGGTCGGCGGAGCCGGTGGAGGGGCCGGCGTGAACGTCCACTTCGCCGACCCAGTCGTAGCGGCCAAAAGCGGTTAGGCTCCACTGTTCGTTCAACTGGCGGCTGACGGCGGCCTGGAGGAAGAATCCGGGGAGCACGGAGGTGCCGTCGTCGCGGTTGGTCCAACTGTTCTGCGTGGTGGCGGCGGCGCCGTTGCGGCTGACGAAGAGTGTTTCGTTTTGCTCTGCGTCCCAGTCGGCGATGTTGATGGTGAGTCCGGCACTGGCCTGGAGGGCGAACTTGCCGCTCTGATATTCCATGACCGGGCCGAGGGAGATGGTGGACAGACTGAGATCGAGATCGGTGCTGATGCTGTTGAAGGCGGTGGCGGTTTCGCCGCCGGAGACGGTTTGCGTGGCCACGCGGTTGAGCGGGATATTTGTCAGGAGAATGCCCGGGCCGTCAGGGCCGCCGGCGTAGGGAGCCTCCGGTGCCTGCGATCCCATGAGGTCGTAGGTGTCAGTGTAAACGATGCCGAAGTCGGTGCGGGATTTGGAAGCCGTGAACGTCGAAAGGCCGCGCGAGGCACCGGTGTTCAGATAGCTAAAGCCACCCTGAAAACCGATATTGAGTGAATCGGTGTAGGGCTGAATCCATTCGAGCTGAACATAGGGGGCGTTGCCGTCGAGGTCCTTGGACCATTGGCCGGATTCGTAGTTGTCGGAGGCGGTGGAAGTCGCGGCGTTGCCGTTACCTCCCTGGAAGCTGATGAGGCCGTTGTTCACCTGGGAGGTGTTTCTGTAGCCCCAGTACCACGTATCGCCGCCCTGTTGGGCAGTGCCGGCGTCCTGGAAGACGTAACCGTCAACGTAGGTCCGGTCGGCAAATGCGTTTGCGGGCCCAATGGCATCAATGCCGGCGGTGTTGGATCCCGGCCCGACGGTAACCAGCGCCGGCACGGACTGCGTGCCGGTCGTCCAGTCGAACCCTCCGAGCGAACGGTGCATGAATCCGCCGGAGACCCGCCATCCGCCGCTGCGGGAGACGGGCGCGGGTGTTTTGTCAGGGACTGCCATGGATCCGGCAAGCAGCGCCGAATTAGAAAGAAGCAAGGCAATGAGTCCGGGTAAAACGGCAATGGTTTTCATGATAGGATCGCGTTTGGCTAAAGACTGATGCCAATGAAGCCATGCAGTTCAATCTGAATATCTCTAAAGTGAATCTCGAAATTGAGCCGGCTCGATACTCATCGGTTACTGTCTCCAAACCGTAGCGGGGTGCTGGCAAAGTATCCAAGAATTCAAAGAGATGGGGGCTTTTTCGCTATACAGGCACCCTTTGCGCAAAAAGTAAATCCGGCTAATGGTGCCGTTACTATAGCCGTAAAAAGAGCCGAGGTCCAACAGCCGCGGCAAAAACAGGAATAATTTTGAGACGCAGGCATTAGGCACTATCGTTCAACTGGCAGCTGAACCCTGGGCAGTGCGCTCTGCTCGAAACTGAGCCCCCCTCCGAGCAAATATGAAGTATGCTTGATGATCGCTACGCAGACGAGCGGATCGTAAAGGAACTTCTCCGGCTCCGTGAGGAGCGGCTGACCACTCGTCAGGTCCACATGACAATAAGACCGTGGGGATCAGGCCCGCGGGCGTCGAGCCACCTCAGGCCGCACTCTTTGAGGGCGCGCTTGAATTCATTATGGAGCCGAACTTCGGCCATGGCTCGGTTGGTGATGATGCGAACTCCTTCCCAGTCCCTTGAACCGCACCGGCCATGCCTTTCCCCGCCGTGCGCGGCATGGCGGCGGGCGCGAATTATTGAAGCGGCATGACCGTCATTGCGGCTGTATCGGAAATCGGGACCTGCGCTCGACGATCATTCTTCATCCTGGGGCGGGAATATTTTCCACAGCCCGCCTTTCTTTCCGTGGCGCGCGTATGAAACGCGCTTGGGCTGTTCCTCTGCGAGCCGACTGAGGTTTCGTGTCAGACTGTTGTGTTTGATCCACCTCTCCATCTCACCGGAAGTCTCGCTGTCGTCTTCCAACAGGGCCTGCAACGCCGTCCACTTACCTTTCCAACATCCCTTATCACCGCCCTTGAGCCAGGGCATCGCCTCATCGAGCATCTGTAACAGTTGGATCTCCGGTCTTTCCTCCTGCATGGAGGCGCGCACGCCGGGGTGTTCGTAGCTGCGGACCCCGTATCTGCTGTCGCGCAGGTGGTTAGGGAGCAGCGCATCGAAATCATGCAGCAGGAAGTGGATGAACGCAGGCAGTTCCCGCCGGATTAGGGCGCGAAACTCGGCCTGCGCTTCAATATCCGGACCGGGCAGTCCTTCCGCTTTCGCCGTCTGGAGGATCATGGCCTTGTCCGCAAAGTCGGGCGTCGCCGGCGGCACGAGCGCGAGGTCATCCGGCCCGGTGTTGATCGAGATGGAGACCCGCCATACGGGCGGCAGCAACACCGCCGAGACTCCCTTTGGGTGGATCCGGTGCCACGACTGTACCGCCATTTGTTTCAAACGCTGTTTGAACTTTATACGCTCATCTTTTTTCAGTGAGCTGGCCGGGTCACTGCTCATCAGATGTGCCGCCCCGGCCATGTCTGCGTTGAAGCCGGTCTCTCCAGTGAGGTAGTCAATGGGGTCGGACCAGCGCCCGTCAAGGCAGTCGGTTATCACCTGCTCCTGGAGGCGATTCTTGCCGGTGTCCCGCGCCCCTGCCAGGATCAGGATTTGCGACTGCCGCGTCCTCCCGGCGCGCACGTCTTCGATGCCGCGTTTGAGCCATGCGCAAAACAGCATCCACTGCGGCACGCCGTCCTCGGCGACCGGCAACAGCGAGACGATAAACCGCTGGAGGTAGCCAAAATCTCCCTCGGCCTGCTCGATGATTTGCGGCGCTTTTTTTACCAGTGTCCGTGTGCCCTGAAAATCGTAGAAGCCGGCGCGGTGTCCGGCTAGGAAACTCAGCACATGGTCCACCTGCCGGTGCAGGATCAGGAATTTGATGAGGCGGTCGTAATCGCACTCCACTTCACCCTCCTGCGCCTTCATCCTCAGTTCACCGCCGAGCACCTTTCGAAATTTGCGGTCCGACAGTTCCACAAATTCACCTTTGGGATCACGGATGACAAACTTGTCCTTCTCCGTAAGCCATCCGAGACCGTGCTCATTTGCAAAGACGGCGGGGTCGAATCCGGTCTCCATAATTTGCGGGGGAGTGTTCTCCGCGGAGGTGAGCGGTGGGCCCGGATCATGTTTTGCGGGAATGCCCTGACGTGTTTTCGAAACGCGGCCCGCCCGTTTCCGCGGGGGCGGGGATTTCTCCGCGCTGACTGTCGGCGGAGGCGCTAAATTGATAGCAGACGGCTCGTCATCCTGGCCTTTCGCGGCGGGACGTTGTTCCGTGTCTGTGCGGTTAGGGGAAGTGTTTGACATCAGAAGTGCATGAGGGTTTCGAGTTCATCGGCTTCGGCGTGCCAGTCGTCGGGATGGCACAGGCAGAGGTCGTTAAGGTCATTGAGCGGTGTGCCGTCCGCGACGCGCAACCCTGACAGATCGAACACGTCCACACTCGCGCCTGCGGCGGTTAGTTGCTCCTGCCAGCGATAGGCGGCTTCCGTGCCGGGGCTTTTCCCGCTGCCGGGTTTAGGCGTATCGGCGTGGGCGAAGATGCGCACGCGCTTACCCTTGAAGTGTGTCAGGGCATCAGGGACGATGCGTGCGGAGGCTCCCAGCATGGCCACAGGTGCGACCGACCGATGGCGGCCCTGTGCGGCGATGAAGTGACAGGCTGCCAGGAGATCGGGACCGCCCTCACACAGCGCGAGGCACGGTGCTCCGGACTCCACCGCCTCCACGATGCCAACGGGCCAACCGGCGCGACCGCCTTTAAAGGTCCAGGCCTTCGGCGCATTGGTCTCACCTTCGCGGGTGACGAAGCGGCCCCGGTCAAAACGGCGGGCCTGCGCTACCCACCGGGCTTTGTCAGTGAGCACCCAGCACAGATGTCCCCGCCACCAGCATTTCTTCACCAGCCCCATGTCGCAGGAGGCCATGATCACCGCCTCTACTGACACGTGGCGTGACTCCATAAGCGCCAGCAAATCACGTTTTGCAGGCGGGGCCAGCTTCGGCAGCGCCGGCGGATCCAGTGCGGCCTCCGGCGAACGCTGCCGTGGCGGCGGCATAAGGTCGCCCGGCTCCCGGCGCACATCGGCTAGAGCGATGAAGCGTTTGCAGGCCTCTGCGGCGTTCAGCCCTTCCACCTTTGCGAGCAGGGCGGGGGCGTCGAGCGTTTCGCCGGTGGAGAAGTCTTTGAACAGCTTCTCCTCCGCGAAAACAGAGCCACTGGCATCCTTGTCAGGGCGCCAGGGACAGCGGCAGCTTTTGCCCGGCTCTCCCGGCCACTGTCGGAGCCTCCACAGTTCCGGGATGCGGAGGCGTTCCTTCGCCCTATCGAGCGGAGACGGCCCCGTGAATTCACGTCGGCAGCGGCTCATGGTTACGCGGCGGTGTGTGAACTGCTAACGTCGGCGGCGGTCGGCACTTCGGTGTCGCCCTCGATGGCCTTGAGCAGGCTGGAGAGCCTCACGAGGCGGGCACCGCGTTTGGCCGTCGGGTTCAGCGGGTTCTTGAGCACTTTGCTTTCGACGACACCGGCGGAGATCAGGCGCCAGATGGCGCTGCGGGAAAGGCCGCTGTAGGTTCCCTCTCTCCGTCCCGCGGGAGCCGCACCCAATGGGGGAGCGCGGGAGCGGTGCCGGCGGAGAGTCCTCCCTGGGGCAGATTGATAATGATGGACTGCGCTGACTGGTTATTCATGGTGTTATAAAAAGCGCGCGGGGGTTGTTTGGATCGTGCGCCAACTCAAGCCCCAAATGTCAAAGCGATGAGACCACCGGGGCACGACAAGGCCTCCGCTTCGTGCCCCCGAGGGGCCGTTCACTTCAGAAGATGCCAAGGAAGAAATCTATTCTCAGGAGTGCGGGCCGGAGACTCGGTGATATCACCAGCGCTGCCGGATTTTTATGCCGCCGTCACGGCGCGAGCCGCTACGGTACAAGGATCCGGCCCCTCAGTGATACCAGTGACGGCATTTTCCCACGCTCGGGGGATTCGCGTCCGTGGAGGCC
>JANNVM010000703.1:0-3273 GCA_031414455.1 Verrucomicrobiota bacterium | reverse complement strand
GGGCCCGCTGACATGTCGGCGACCTACGGCCACCTCGGCGAGTGGGAGGGCGGGGATGTCGCGCAGTTGAACCTCGACCTCCGCGCGAAAGCGGCCGCCAAAGGCATCGCCACCGGCGTCGTCGCCACGAGCATTGATGATGCGAAAAAGCGCCAGGAGCAAGGGTTCCAGATGATCGCTCTGGGCTCCGACGCCGGACTGCTCATCCGCAGCCTGCAGCAGGGCTTGAGCGCCCTCGGCCGCGACACCACACCGCACCTCTGGTTCTAAGCCTGCAAAGCACCTGCCATGAAAAAGCCACTGCACCACCTTCTGCCACTAGCCTTTTCATGGATGGCAGCCACCGCCGGGTCCAGCGCGGAGCCAATCCCCCTGCGCGCCGGTCCGGTCACCATGAGCTTCGATGCGGAGAATGCTTTTCTGCGCTACCTGCGCACCGGCCCGCATGAAGTCCTGCGCGGCATCAACGCTCCGGTGCGCAATCAGAACTGGGCGACGGTCGCCCCCAAAGTTTCGAATCTGGTGGTGGATGACCGCGGCGACAGCTTCCGGGTGACTTTCGACGTGCGCTGCGCGGAGGAGGACATCGACTTCCGCTGGAAGGGCACCCTGGCGGGAAGCGCCGCGGGTGTCGTCGAGTTCTCGTTCGACGGCGAGGCTCACTCGACCTTCAAACGCAACCGCATCGGCTTCTGCCTGCTCCACGGCCCCTCGGCCGCCGGGCAGCCATGGGTCATCGAAACCGCTGATGGCTCCAAATCCGACGGGAGTTTCCCGCGCTCCATCTCGCCGCACCAGTCGGCGAAAAATCTGCGCGCCATCACTCATGAAGTCGCTCCCGGCCTGCGGGCCCGGGTGGACTTTGAGGGCGAAGTGTTCGAGATGGAGGACCAGCGCAACTGGACCGATGGCTCGTTCAAGACCTACTGCACGCCGCTGGAAATTCCCTACCCGGTGGAGATCGCCAAAGGCACGAAGGTTTCGCAGAAGATCAGAGTCAGCCTCGCGGGCGATATTCCTGCCGCCCGCCAATCCGACGCGGGAGACACCGTCATCCTGACGCTCAGCGCCAGGAAATCAGCCCTCCCGCGACTGGGACTGCAAGTTTCGGGCGAAGTGAAAAGCCTGACAGATTCCCAGATCAAACTTCTCAAGACGCTGCACCTCGATCACCTGCGTGTGGACCTTGCGCTTTCCGGTGCCGGCTTTGTCGATGAATTGCGCCGCGCCACCGAACAGGCGAAAGCCCTCGGGGTCTCGCTTCACGTGGGCGTTAACCTTGGCAAGACACCCGCGTTTGACCCGCTCCTTGAGGTGATCAAAACCAGCAAGCCACCAGTGTCGCACTGGCTGGTCACCGGCGGCGATCCGGCGCACTTCCTCACAGCCCGCACCCAACTCGCACCGGTCGTGGATGATGCAACAATCGGCGTCACTCAAACGACCAATTTCGTCGATCTGAACCGCAATCGTTCCGACGATGCGGCCATTCAGGCGGTCGGCTTCGCGATCAACCCGCAGATTCACGCCTTCGACATCCAGTCGATGGTGGAGACCCTCGAGATTCAGGCCGCCGCTGTCGAAACGACGCGCGAGTTTGCCGGCAACCGGCCCCTGGTCATCGGTCCAGTCACACTCAGGCCGCAGTTGGTGGACGGCGTGGATCCTCCCGGCGGCCCGCCGGCCGGACCCTTCCCCACGCAGGTGGACGAGCGGCAAGGCACCCCGTTCACCGCGGCATGGACACTGGGCAGCGTGAAATACCTCGCCGCAGCGGGTGCCCACAGCGCGACCTATTTCGAAACCGTCGGCTGGAACGGCGTGATCGATGCCGATGCGGAGACGACCAAAGCGCGACCAGCCGGCTTCCCGTCGCAGCCCGGTGAGCGCTTTCCCGTTTACCACCTGCTGGCAAACCTCGGAGAATTCGCAGGCGCAACAGTGCAACATGTCGATTCATCCGACCGACTGCGGGCCGTCGCCATCGTTCTCCACAAGCCCAGACGCAGATGCGTGCTGGTCGGCAACCTGACCGGCAAGCCCCTGACCCCGTCGCTCCGCGGCCTCGGCACACCGACCGAACTCCGCTATCTGTCAGGCGAAACCAAAGCCGCATTGCCGCTCCTGCCGGTCGAACTCCCGCCTTTCGGGATCGCACGCATCGATCTGCCGGAGTGATCCGACATCCACCTGCCAACCGCCACGTCTTCGCATGAATTCAACTCCTCCACGGATGCACCGCGTACTCCTCCGGGCGGGCGTGCTCCTCGCGGCCGCGTTCATCCTCGCGCTGCTGACAGGTTTCAAGGCAGTGGCCCCGCAGATTCTGGCGGGATCCGCCATTTGTCTTGCGCTCGCTGCCAGCACCGGCCGGGGCCGGTTGCGCGAGATGGCGTTCACGATCTGGATCGTAGCCGGGGTGGTGATCAGCATGGTCTTCCACGCTTCCCTGCTCAAGTTCCCGCCGTGGTTCTTCGGACTCGACGGAATAAAGCTCACCGTCCTCATCATCCCGCTGCTGCAAATCATCATGTTCGCGATGGGGACAACTCTCAGCGTCGCCGACTTCGCCCGCGTTTTGAAGATGCCCGGCGTGGTGTTGATCGGGCTCGCCTGCCAGTTCACCATCATGCCGCTGCTCGGCTACACCCTCGCCCACACGATGGGGCTTCCGCCTGCGATCGGCGCAGGCCTCATCCTCGTAGGTGTTTCCCCGTGTGGTCTGGCTTCCAATGTGATGTCCTTCATCGCGAAGGCGAACGTCGCCATGTCGGTCACCATAACAGCCCTCGCCACGCTCATCTCCCCCATCATCACGCCCGTCCTGATGAAAGCCCTCGCCGGTGAAATGGTGGAAATCGACGTCCCCTCAATGATGTGGGACATGACGCAGATCGTCCTCCTTCCGGTCGTGGCCGGCCTCGTATTCAACCATCTCGCTTTCCATCGCTGGAAGTCGCTCGAGCGCATTATGCCGGCGATTTCGATGGTGGGCATCCTCGTCATCACCGTGGTGACCGTCGCCCCCGGTCGTGACAAAGTCATTGAGGTCGGAATGATTCTGGTGCTCGCCTGCTTTATTCACACCACCGCCGGATACGCCCTCGGCTACGGTGTCTGCAGGCTGCTGCGTCTGGACACCATCACCTGCCGCACCATCGCCATCGAGGTCGGCATGCAAAACTCCGGCCTCGCCGTGGGCATCGCGACGAAGCTGGGCAAGGTCGCCACTCTCGGACTCGCCCCCATCGTCTTCGGCCCGATCATGAACTT
>JANNVM010000702.1:0-2032 GCA_031414455.1 Verrucomicrobiota bacterium | reverse complement strand
TCTTCCTGCGCGGCTGGGACCACCACGGCGGCCTGCCCGGCAACATTCGGCAACTGGTCAAGACGGCCGACCAGCCCAGCGCGGCGCTCGTCAAGGATCTCAAACAGCGCGGCATGCTGGACGACACGCTCATCATTTGGGGAGGTGAATTCGGCCGCACCCCCATGGGCCAGGGCTCCGGCCGCGACCACCACATTAACAGCTTCTCCGTCTGGCTCGCCGGCGGCGGCATCCGCGGCGGCATCACCCACGGTGCCACCGACGAACTCGGCTACCGCTCCGTCGTGGACGTCGTCTCCATGCACGACCTCCACGCCACCCTCCTCCACCTCTGCGGCATCGAACACTCCCGCTTCTCCGTCAAATTCCAGGGCCTCGACGCCCGCCTCACCGGCGTGGACCCCTGCAAAGTCGTCAAGGCTATCCTCGCCTAGCTGCCCCGCCGCCAACATGCGGATTGAACTTTCCCCGCAATCAGGCGATGGAAGCGCCCCATGAAACCGCATCACCTGCGCTGGTTAGGCCTCACTGCCGCTGCGGCCGCCGCCGTCCTGTGCTGGCATTTGTTAACCATGGAGCCCGACGCCACGCCGCGCACGGCCGGGAAAGGCCCCGCCCCCGCAGCGCTGGTGACCGGCAAGGGGGCTGAATCATCACCATCGGGGCCGTGGCCGAAGTTCGGCACCCCTGAATTCAAGCACACCCTCCACGAGCGCGGCCTGAAGTGGCTCGACCTCCGCGGGCGTGATGCGGAGGGCCTCACTGCCCTGTTTGATCTCACCGGCGACAAAGCGCTCCTCGCCGAGGCGGCGGAGAAGTTCCCTGACGATCCGCTCGTCTGCATGCTCATGATCCGGCACGCTGGAGAGTGGAAGGATCGGCTGCCGTGGGTTGAACGCCTGATCACCGCAGAGCCGGCCAATCCCGAGGGCCTCTATCAGAAAGCCAGAGCGCTGATCGGAGGCGAATTCCTCGTGATTACCGGTGGCGCCTCCGTAATCGCAGGGGATCGCGCCGGAGCCCTCGCAGCCCTGCGTCAGGCGGCATCCATGAGCGGCCCCCGCAACGATCATCTGGGAGAACGAATGCAGACCGCGCGCGAAGCCGCTCTCGCCATGGGAGGAACCGCCGGCGATGCCGTCCGACTGGCGCTCGACCTCCTCCTTCCTCCCAGGCGCACATACGCCTCCGAATCAATGAATCGTGAGATCCTCTTTACTGAACTGCGGGAAGCGAAAGCCTCCGGCAGCGACGAGCGTGTCATGGAAATCATCGGGGTCGGACTCCGCAACGCAGAGAAGTTTTTCGACGGGCAACAACTTACGATCATGGAGGAGATGGACGCCAACCAAATGAAAGCAGTCATGATGAATAGCTGCCCTGACAACACGCCGATTGGCGACGGCGGACCCTCCCTTGACGTGCTGAGGGACGAGGTCACCGCGCGGCGCCGTTATTTGGCGGAATTCCACCACCGGGAAGAGGAGGCGTGGGCTATCCTCCGCACTGCCAGCGACGACGTGATGGTTGCCTACTTCGCTAGCTACATGGCCAACGGGGAGTTTGAGGCCCGGAAATGGCTCCTGAGCCGTCCCCCAAAAGCGAACTGAGGTCAGCCGCGGCGCTATCGCCACTGGGAGTGGCGGGTTGCAGCCGCCATTGATAGCCATGCCGAAGGCCTCATTTCCCATCCTCCTCAAGAGATCACCTGCAGCGGGAATGGTGAGTCGCAGCCTCAGCCCGCCCCGCGTTCGCCTGCCAAAAACCTCTCGACACCCCGGCCCCTCATCCGTCAGGATCGCGCAAATTCAGCCCTGCGATCCCAACATGAGTCATCCCCTGTGTTCTCTCCGTGTCTTCCTCTGCATCGCCGTTGTGCTCACTGGTGCCTCCCTCACAAAAGGCCAGCCCATCGCCCAATCCCGGCACGCTCCCGTTATCAACGGCCGCATCGAAGGCACCCTCCAGCAGTTGCTCGGCGAACCCGCCACCCTCAGCGGCAGCGGCATCATTACCGGCGACTGGCTCGTCC
>JANNVM010000701.1:0-3673 GCA_031414455.1 Verrucomicrobiota bacterium | reverse complement strand
CGGCACCGCGCCGGAGACGACGCAAGTGACGTTCGAGCTTTCCACAATCGGCGGGAGCATCTGGACTTTGCTCGGCGCCGGTGCGCGTATCCCCGGCGGCTGGGAACTGGGCGGTCTAAGCTTGCCGGAAGGTGGCCGCCTCCGCGCCCGCGGACGCACGGATGGCGGCTATCGAAACGGGTCGTCCGGCCTTGTGGAAACGGTCACGGATTTCACCATTTCTCCGGCAGAACCTTTCCGCATCCTCAGCGCGGTGCGCAGTGGGGAAAACCTGCTCATCACATTTCCCGCCGCCGGCGGACGGACCTACACGCTGTGGTGGTCCGATTCCCTGACGGATAACTGGACCGATACCGGCCTGCCTGCGATTTCCGGCAATGACGCCAACCAGGTCTTCACCGTTGCTACCCCGACCGCCGGGATTCCGAAGCGCTTCTACCGCGTTCAGGCGGGTCCGTGAATTACCGTCCAGCCTTTACCAGAACGAGCGTAACACCCGCTTCGTCAGCAACCGAAACGCCACGGATTCGTTCATCACGGCGATGGGCGGAAGGCGTCCGCGTCGTGGCCGCCGAAGGCTTTGGACTGCTGTATCCGCCGGAGGCGGGAACCTAAACCAGGTGGGGCGAACGCTGCGTCTGAGCCCACTTGTCGCAGGCCGGCGCCTTAGCGCCGGGGAGGTGCGGAGCGGGGCGAACGACTGACACCGACACCGCGGCGAGAGTCATCACACGACGGATTCGACGCCATTGGAAATCGATTGTACTGGCTCACGCCACGGAATGTCGGCTCGCCCAAAGGTTCGCCCCACCCACCGGCTCCGCCCCCCCTCCGCCCCTCGATATTGGGCTCAGACACAGCATTCGCCCCACCAGGTTGATATTGCCAAACCCCGGGCGTTCGGCGCCCTCGATCGGGCACCCGGTCGCAGCCTCGGCGTAAAAATCTGCGAATTTTCCTGTAATCGCCCGCTGCCGTTTCCTCTTTACTCCGAAGCGGATACTGACAACGCCCTGGAGACCGCGCCTCATCACAAATTTGGAACGCAATTCACGGAACAAAAGGCCACACCAGTAACCATGAACTCATGAACTCACTCATTGCGCGGCCGTTCGTTCTGCTGCTTCTCGCCGTCTTCGTTCTGTGCAATTCGGCGCCCGCGGCGGATTGCTGGCAAAGGCGTAGCCTAGCACCTCTCGCCGCCCGCGCCGAGCACACCTCCGTGTGGACGGGGACTGAAATGATCATTTGGGGCGGCGTCGGCGTCGGCGGGGTCTATTTCAACGACGGCGCGCGTTACAATCCGACTACGGATACCTGGATGCCGGTGGCTGATACCGGTGCGCCCTCTGCGCGGTACAGACATTCCGCAGTGTGGACCGGCACCGAAATGATTACCTGGGGCGGAGGTCAGGGCAGCGGCAGCTATCGGTTGAACACCGGCGCCCGCTACAATCCGGCGACGAACAGTTGGACTCCGGTGACCACCGCCGGGGCGCCCGATGCGCGCTTCTATCACGCGGGAGTGTGGACCGGCAGCGAAATGATCGTCTGGGGCGGATACAATGGCACCACGACGAGCACCGGTGGTCGCTACAATCCGGCGACGAACACATGGACGGCTACGAGTTCCGATGCACCCGCCGGACGATACCATTTCACGGCGGTGTGGACGGGCAGCGAAATGATCGTGTGGGGCGGACGAAACCTAGACGCGACCAGGTTTAACGGCGGCGGTCGCTACAATCCGGCGGGAGACTCCTGGACAATTTTGAGCACCGCAGGCGCGCCCGCCGCGCGCGAATATCAAACAGCGACGTGGACTGGCAGCGAGATGATCATCTGGGGCGGCCTTGGCAGCACTAACTCCGCGTTGAATACCGGCGGGCGCTACAATCCGGCAGCGGATAGCTGGACGGCGGTGACAACCTCCGGGGCACCGCCCGCATCCGCGGGCCTTCCGGCGGTGTGGACGGGGAGCGAGATGATTGTTTGGGGCGGAAGCACAGGAGGAAGCAACGTGGTGAACACCGGCGGGCGCTACAGCCCGGAGGCGAACAGTTGGTCGGCGGTGACCACTGACGACGCGCCCGCCAAACGCTCGTTTCCCACTTCCGTGTGGACGGGAAACGAGATGCTCCTCTGGGGAGGTTTCAGCGGCAGCAGCTATTTCAACGACACTTTCAGCTACACCCCCGATTGTGATGTCTTTCGCATTACCACCGTCGTCCTCGACAGTGGAAATCTTCTCCTTGGCTTCCCCACTCTAACCGGCCGCAGCTATACCCTCTGGCAATCCGACACACTTGAAGACGGCACGTGGACTGATACCGGCTTGTCATCAATAGCCGGGGACGGCAGCAGCAAGGTCTTTTCTGTTGGAGCCCCGGCCGCCGGGATTCCGAAGCGTTTCTACCGCGTTCAGGCCCTCCCGTGAATTGCCGGCTAACTTTGACCAAAAAACATTACAAAACGCCACACGATGAAATCAAGTATTGTCCGGATGCAAGTCCTGCTGTGTCTCACCGTCACGGTCCTAAACACCCCGGCGCCGGCGACAGATTGCTGGCAGGAGAATGTCAATGGAACACCTCCCGCTGCACGCTCCGATCAGACTGCGGTTTGGAACGTCAGTGAGATGATCATCTGGGGCGGGTCAGTCGGCAGCAACGGCTCGGTAAACACGGGCGGACGCTTCAATCCGGCACAGGATAATTGGGTCGGGGTGAGCGCCACGAGCGCGCCCTCCGCGCGCAGATTACACACGGCAGTGTGGACGGGGAGCGAAATGATCGTCTGGGGCGGAGTCGGTAGTGCGTTCTCTGCATTAAACACAGGCGGGCGATACAATCCGGCGACAAACAGTTGGACGGCGGTGACCACCAGCGGTGCACCTTCAGCGCGCTTCGTTCACACTGCGGTGTGGACGGGAAGCGAAATGATCGTCTGGGGCGGACGCAACGACAGTGTCGTGAACGATGGGGCGCGCTACAATCCGGCAACCAATAGTTGGAAGGCGATCAATGTCACCGGTGCACCCATAGGGAGGTCCAGCCACACAGCAGTGTGGACGGGGACCGAGATGGTCGTTTGGGGAGGACAAGGAGGAGGTCTTACCGTTTTGAACTCCGGTGGTCGCTACAATCCGGGAGAGAACCGATGGACGGCGGTCACCACGACAGACGCGCCCTCCGCGCGCCAGGTTCATACCGCAGTGTGGACCGGCAGCGAGATGATCATCTGGGGCGGCTGGGCCGACGCCAGCACCAATTTGAACACCGGTGGCCGCTACAATCCGGAGGCCAACAGTTGGACAGCCGTGAACACCTCCGGCGCGCCCGCTGCGCGCTGGATACACACGGCGGTGTGGACGGGCAACGAGATGATCGTCTGGGGAGGATATGACGGCAGCACATTATTGAATACCGGCGGAAGGTATGATCCCACTGCGAACAACTGGACGGAAGTGACGACCTCCAGCGCGCCAACCGCACGAAATTTGCACACGGCGGTGTGGACGGGCAGCGAGATGATTGTCTGGGGAGGATCGCGCAGTGGCGGCACCGGCCTCAACGACACTTTCAGCTACATCCCGGATTGTGGTGTCTTCCGCATTACCGGCGTCGTCCACGACAATGGAAACCTCATCCTCAAGTTCCCCAGCCGAATCGGC
>JANNVM010000700.1:0-10474 GCA_031414455.1 Verrucomicrobiota bacterium | reverse complement strand
ATTGCCGATCTTACTCAGAAAGGTCTGAGTGACTGTGGCGGTCTGCCCGTCTTCGTTGACGAACGGAGTGCGCCAAACCTGAACGACATGGTGCTTGCGGGGCTCGGCATCCCCCTGGGACAGCACCAGTCCGCCCGTTGGAAACAGGCTGTAGCCGTGGCAGATCATCGGCGTGGCCACACTCTGCGCGATGAGGTTGTAACTGAGCAGCAGATAAAATCCCGTCTCCACATGGGCGAACACGAAGAGAGTGTCCTCACCGTTAGCCGCTGCGATGCGGCGTTCGAATTTCATCGGTGGCAGACCGGTGTCGAAACGCTTCACCATGCCGGTCTGCAGCACGCAGCCGTGAGGGAACAGAATCCCGTGGCCGTCCGGCAGGAGCACGCAGGACTCGGCGATGCTGTCGATGCGGTGGGCCTCCCTCGTGCGTTCGTTGAACACCAGATACCGCCAGGTCTTTTCCTGATAGGGGAGGACCTTCAGGAGAATCAGATTGCCGACGATGGCGTAGTGGAATTCGGCATCGTCGAGCGTCTGATCCGCGTTCTCGACCGGTTCGCTGAAGATGCCGCGCCCGCTCTCGGTGTTATTTTCCACCTTCACCGTCAGATCTCCGCCAAGACATTCGACAAAAACCCGGTCCTCGATGCTGATGTGCGGGTGCAGCCCGTGGCGGTACATTTCCCGCCGGGCTTTTTTCCATTCGAATTCCTGATGAGCCGGAAAGACAAACTCGTGATCGAAACGGCTGCCGAGATATTTCAGCGTGCCGGCTTCGTCATCGATGAGCCACTTGAAAGTCTTGACCTCCGCGGCATCACGACCCGCCTGCATCGCGAGATACAGGTGGAGCCCGATGCGGTGAAACTTGAGGAACGACGCGTTCTTGTAGTAGCGGTAGAGATAGTTGAAATCCTCGGTGAAGGCGGGATCAGACAGCAGGTTGTCTTTGTTCGGGTGGACCGTGTGGTCCTCGGGACGGTAGTCATAGACGGCAAAGACATCCTCCACGCGCATAGTCGTGCGGAGGCCGAGATGCACGTTGTATCCAAACAGGAACCGGCGCGGCCCAATGGCGGTCATATCGCGCGGCACGCAGTTGTTGTCCGTTGTCAGCCGCGTGGTGGCGAGCAGCGCGGTGTCGATGCCGCCGAACTCCGATTTCCGGTCGGCATTCAGCAGGTCGAGCCGCCGCTGCAGTTCGGCGCCGTGTTTGTCGAGCCGCTGGCGGATGACTTCGTAGGCCCCGGCTTCGAGGGCGGGAGACGCAGAGGATGGGGCGGGATCAGCCATGATTCATGATCGGCAGACGCCGGATCGTCCGGCATTCGCAGTGCGCATCCTCGCCGCTTACTTCTTCTTCCCACCGTTCAGGAGTGTGGTCACGGTTTCCTCCGTCAGACCGAAGCGGGCGGCGGTGCCGAGCAGTCCGGTCAGGCGATTCTGTAATGCGGCATCCGGCTGCATGCCTATCAGCTTTATCAGAAGCGCGGAAAGCGTCAGGTTCTTTGTGTCTTCAGCAGTCAGTCCGAACTGATCAATGAGGGTGCGCACCTGCGCTTTGAAGTATTCGGGATCGCCATTGAAGAAGGTTTCCTTCACGTCCGACAGCGTTCTGCTGCCTTCGACGAGGCGGTCGATGGCCCGGGCATTGCCGATGGCCCCGGTGATCTTGTCGAAGAACTGGCTTTCGCCGCCCACGATTTCGATTTTCGCGGACTTCATGGCTTCGCCCAGCACGATTGCCTGCTGCGTGGCGATGTCCCCCTGAATAGCGATTTGCGCGAGTTCGACCTCCTTCTCTTTGTCGAGTTTCAGTTTGAACTCCTCGTGCTCGCGTCCGGCGTTTTCGAGGAGTTTCATGGCTTCGGCTTTCTTGGTAATGCCGTCGGCCTCTGCGGAGAGCCGCAGCCTCGTGACTTCGACGTCGATGTGGCCCTGCTTTTCGGAGGCGTCGGCATTGGCCATCAGCACCCGGGCATGGCCAAGTCCCACCGCGGCGGTCTCCGCGGCTTTGCCTTCGGCCATCAGTTGTTGCGATTGCGAATCTTTCACCGCGGCTTCCTGGCGGGCTTCTGCGAGGGTCAGCAATTCCTGAGCGTGAAGCTGGGCCGTTTCCTTCGCCGCCTCCGCGGCCCTGGTCGTGCGATAGGCATCCTGATCGGCGAGAAGACGGGCGGCCTCTTTGGCGGCTTCGGCCTCCTTGATCTTTTGAATCAACTGCTCCTGCGCGTTTTTCTCCGCATTTGTCAGGGCGACCTGCTTCTCACGGTCGGCCGTGGCAAAGGCCTCGGTGTCCTTGATCTTCTGCTGCTCGACCACCACGGTCTTTTCCAGCGACACCCGGTCTTTGATGACTTCCTGAATGTTCTTCCGCTCGATTTCGACCGCTTTCTCCTTTTCGATGGACTTGAGCGTCGTCAGGCGTTCGCGCTCAATGATCTCAAGATCGCGATCGCGGGTGACGCGCTCGACCTCAACGGCATCCGTGCGCTCCTTGTTTCGCTGGGCCACCAGAACCTGGCGGTCTTTGTTCTGCGTGGCCACGGCAATTTCCTCGTCGGCAGTGATCCGCGCGCGTTCGGACTTCAGGCGCTCTTCGGCTTGAACCTTCTGCGTCTCGGAAAGCTCCCGGGCGCGCACGCTTTCGACGTCACGCATTTGCTTCGATTCCGTTTCCGCCAACTGACGCTCCAGTTCCAGGATCGCCTCGCGCGCCTGCACGTCCTGCTGCTTGATCACCTTCTCCTTGTCCCGCTGAATATTGTTGGAGAGTTTTGCCTGAGTGGCCGTGAGTTCGGTGATCTTTTTAATGCCCTCAGCGTCCAGGATGTTTTCCGGATCCAGATTTTCCAGCCGGGTTTGCTCCAGAAAATCGATCGCGCAGTCGTCCAGCGCGAAACCATTGAGGTCCGTGCCGATCACTTTCAGGATCTCATCCTTGAAGGTGCTGCGCTCGTTATAGAGTTCCACGAAATCGAAGCGCTTGCCCACCGTTTTGAGGGCCTCGGAAAACTTGGCGTCAAAGAGGGTCCGCACCAAATCGAGAGCGGAGGCCCGCTGACAGCCAATCGACTGAGCAACGCGGAGGACATCCTGCTCGGTCTTGTTCACCCTGACAAAAAACGCAACCTTGATGTCAGCCCGCATGTTGTCCTTGCAGATGAGTCCCTCCGGTCCGCGGCGCTCGACTTCGATGCGCTTCACCGAGATATCCATCAGCTCCGCCTGGTGAACGATGGGGAAGACGAAGATGCCATTGAACGATACGCGGGTCCCGCCGATTCCGTTGCGGACGAGGGCCTGTCCCTGCTGCACCTTGCGGAAGAAGCGCGAGAAGGCGACGAAGATGGCGACGACAAAAAGAATCCCGATGGAGATCACAACAATGATCCCTTCGGACAGGATCGGAAGATCCGCGAAAAACGTGAGGCTGTTCATGAGTATGGAGTGCTATTCGGTTATTGAATTCAATGGCCTGACAAAGTAGAAAACCGCCTCGGGACCAGCCTCGTAAACGAGGACGGCGGTGCCTTTGGAAATCGAGGGCCGCCCCGGCGCCACGCGGGCATTGACGGTCACCGGCATGCCCCGCGCCGCGATTTCGATCTGTCCGAAGCGCTCGGTGACCTCGCTGGAGACCACGGTCGCCTCGCGCCCCAGCACCGTCTCCGCCTCTGATTCCGTGGTCTGCATGCGGCGGATGAGTTTGCTCAGCGGACTCAGCGCCACCCTCGTAAACAGCAGACCGGCGATGAGGTTGGGAACCAGCAGCAAAAGGGCGACGAAGGCATCCCGGTTCCCCGGCGTGCCATTGAACAGATAGTTCGCCGTGATGGAGAAGGCCCACATGAACAGCGACAGGACGCTGAGCACGATCATCAGCGGCACTTCGCCCAAATGCAGCAGACGCCCGCAGGTCTGCCAGAACCCGGATTGAGACGGACCATGTCCCTGGGAATGAGCCCCGTGGCCGTGCCCGTCAATTTGTCCGCCGAACGGCATGCCGCCGTCGCTTCCTCCGTGCCCGTCCGGGATGTCGCCACCACCGTGCCCGGCATCAATATGTCCGCCATCCACATGAACGTCAGGACCATCCATGTCCACATCCGTGGCGCCGATCATCACGAGTATCCAGTAAACGATCATGATCCCCAGCAGCACCGTGACGGGCAGGTTGTGGAGACCAATGGCTTCCTTGAGGAGTTCCGGCATGGAGGGGATCGTTGAGGCTATCCAAGCACTCTCACTTTCACCGTGCCATTACAATTCCAATCCTGTCATTCTATGAAAATCGTTTCGCCACTCCCGGACATTACCGTCCGCGCCATTGCCGCCGGCAACTTGCGTCCGGCGATCGTTCTGATTCTCTGCCTCAGAGGCACACGCGGCGGAACAACTCATCCAGCGGCAACTGGATGCCGATGAAGAATTCGCCGAACTCCGCGTATTTTGCGCTCACTTCATCGAAGCGCATTTCATAGACGATGCTCTTTATGTCAGTGGTGGTGTGGGAGAACAGGGTGACGCCCCATTCATGCTCCTCGAATCCGGTGGAGCCGGTGATGAGCTGGCGGACGCGACCGCTGTATTTGCGTCCGGTAATGGCGTGCCCGCCCATGAGACGGCGGCGGTCGGCGAACGGAAGAGCATACCAGTTATTGCCGTCGTTGCGGCGTTTGCTCATGGGATAGAAACAGAAGACCGGCCAGTCGGGCATGTTGGGGTGCAGGCGGTCCTGACGATATTTCGCCATGTGCTGGTGGAACGTCGCCATCTCGGTGTCGTGTTCCGGAGTTCCGGGAGCGTGACCTTTTTCGGCGGTGACCTTTGCCGACTGCTCGTCGTCGGTGGAGACATATTCCGTCCACTCGGTCATCGAGAGATAACTGAACGACGGCGAGAGCACATCCGTGCCGAGCGAGAGACTGAGTTTCTTTTCAAAGGCATTCGCGGTGTGCAGGTCCGCCGTGAGAAGCATGAAACCGATATCGGCCTTCGGCGTCAGCATCGAGAACACCAGCAACTGCGTCTGCGGCGTGGCGCGGATCTCCTGGACAAGGCGGGAGAGATTCGTCTTCGCGCGGATTTGTTCATCAGCACTGAGGAGATCCCACTGGGAGTGTTCGATGTGATAGAAAAGATGGATGACGTGCCAGCCCTCGGCAGGGGCGAGCGAAGGCTGGGCGGTGGCGGATTGTTCGGCGGGATGGCTCACGGGAATAAAATGGGAACGGAGGGATGGAGGGGATCGCGGACGTACTGGCCGGCCGGAGGAAGGAAGCGGGATTACTCCTGGAAGTCGTTCCTTACATTGAAGGTGCCGAGGATCTTCCAGTCTTTGTCCCTGGCATCGTAAGCGGTACTTTCCGCAGCTTCGACGCTCCAGCGCGGTTTGTCATCGCCCTCATAGGAACGATAGGCGGCACTGTTGAGAAGGCCGTATGAGCAGTAAACGGACCCGTCGGCGTCGCCCTTGATAATCTCACCCTTGCCCATGTCTTTAAGTTTGCCGTTTTCCACCTGAACCACCCGGGTGTCGCCGCGGGGCTTGCCTTCTGAATCTTTGAAGATGAAGCGGAGGAAACCGCTGCTGCTCGCGGACGGATCGATCGTGAATCTGACCTGCGGGATGATCTGCGGCATTTGCAGGGACGGCACCGGAAGGATGACTTCCATTTGCGCCACCCGGTCGGCATCGGTGCGTCTGCGCCAATCGCTGGAGACTTCGCTGAGCGTCAGGTGCGCCCCCTTCATGGGCAGATCGGGCCATGGAGTACTGCCCTCGCCTTTGCCATTGGCCTCGCTGGTGATGGCATTGATAAGCCAGACCGCGGCCGCAACCACCACCGCGGCGCCCGCGGCAGAACAAATCTTCTCCACGAGGGTCAACGGCCGGCGGACTTTCTCCCGCTTTTCGACAACTGGACCATCCGTGACCGTTCTCGCGATAAACTCCTCCAGATCATCGAGTCCGGGAGAGACCGGGACCTGCGGGGCTGACTGAGGAACCGGTTTTGGCCCGGCAGAAACGGCGGTCGCTCCCGCCGCACGGGGATCGTAGTTTGCGATGTCATCAGCGCCTGGCAGCCCCATGCCGGACGGAAATGAGGCCGCCCCATCGAAGCCTCCGGGAGTTGCCGATTCCCGGGCGGTTGCCACAGAGGCGCTCATTTCAAACGATTGCTTCTCGCGCCGCAGATCGGGAAGCCGCGGGCGCTGTTGCTGCCGGTCTTCATAATCATCGAGCGTGATGTCGCCGTCAGCGGCCACCTCCGGCGGCCCGCCGGCGAGGTCATCCGTGCCGCCAGGAATTGGGGGCGTGCTGCCGGGAGCAGACGCTGCTGACGGAGAAGTAGGTTTCCGGTTTGTGGCCATGCCTTAAATGAGGGAGGGGAAATTGCAGACACCGTAGAATGCAGAGCGACGATTTACGGTTCTAAAAAAGACATTGCAAGACAAGAAGTATCCCATACCCTCGCGCACCAACTTACCTGATCCCCCGAAATGGCAGACCGCGACAACAAGCACAAAGAGAACGTCCCCGGAGCATACTATGTTGATGACCAGTGCATAGACTGTGACCTTTGCCGGGAAACCGCTCCCGCCAACTTCACGCGGGAGAACGACGGCGGCTACTCCTATCTCTTCAAGCAGCCGGAGAGCCCCGAGGAGAAAGCGGCTTGCGACGAAGCCATGGCCGGCTGCCCCGTCGAGGCCATTGGTCTCGATGGTGCGGACTAAGGAACCCGCGGAAACAGTGGCGGAGGGCGACGCCCGATTCACTGCCGGCCCCTCGTTGGCTGAGGCACTTTTGCGGCGTGCAGTTGTGTCACCGGAGGGAAAACCATGCAGCGCACAGGTGAAGAAGGTTCGGCTTGACCCCGCGGCTTTATGCAAGGATCTTGCAACATCATGAGCGCCCTCCACCGACTCCTCCACTGCTGCTTTTACGCCGCGGTCTCCCTTGCCTCCATCCGCAACGCTCCTGCAGCCCTCCGCGCCGCCACCATGCATCCGGTGCTCACCGGCGTGGCTCAGCAGGTCGGCGGCAACCTCGTAACGGTTATCGCCATCGTGCCTCCGGGGGCTGATGTGCATCATTTTTCTCCCACCCCGTCCGATGTAAAAAAGCTCGCCGGAGTCGCCGTCATCTTCGTCACCGGCAAGGATATGGAGAAGAACTACCTCGACAAGCTCCGCAGTAATCTCAGCGCCGGGCAGCAAATCGTGGAAGTGGGCCGCAATATTCCCTCACTGAAAATCGAGCCCGGCGACGTCACATTCCTGTGTTGTCCCGACCACGCGAAGGGGGCCATTGATCCCCACTGGTGGAACAGCGTGGAAAACATGCAGCGTGCCGGACGCATCATCGCGGAGGCCTTCTCAGCCGCGGATTCCGCCAACAAAGACACCTACAAGGCCAATGCCGCGGCATGGGATCAGCGCCTGACGGAATTGAAGAAGTGGGCCAAAAAAGAAATCAGCGCCATTCCAACGGGACAGCGCAAGCTTGCTACGGCACACCTCTCGCTCAGTTATTTTGCGAAAGAGTTCGGCTTCAGACTGGTGCCCGTGCAGGGGCTCAATCACAACACCAACGCCACGCCCCGGGAACTCGCGGACGCAATCAAAGTGATCCGTGAGCAGAAGATTGCCGCCGTCTTTCCCGAACAGGGAGTGAATCCGAAATACCTCCGGCAACTCGCAGCCGAAACCGGCGTGAAACTTGCCGGAGAACTGATCGCTGACGGTAACGGCAGCGGAAATTTCGCCAGCTTCGAGGCGGCCTTCAAACATAATGTGGAGACGATTGTCGCGGTGTTGAAACCCTGAGCCGAAACGATGCAGTCAAAATCTGCTGCGGCTTGCTGCGGGCTGGCCACTGCGGCGTCCAGTTTGATTTTGGAGCCGTCGAGCAGGAATCCATACACCCGCGCCGCCCGGCAACCGGCCAACTCTCAGGGCGCGGGACCGGCGCGGCGTCAGGACGATGGGACCGCAAGCTCGACGGCCGCAGGCTTCTCAGCCGGAGCCGGACTCACCGCCGGGAGCGGCATCAGGTAGTGCAGGAAGCTGACAATGCCGGCGCGCAATTCCGTCCGGGGCACGATGCGATCCACAAGACCGTGTTCGAGCATGAATTCGGCGGTCTGAAATCCCGGCGGCAGTTTCTGGTGCGTTGTCTCGCGGATTACCACCGGGCCGGCGAACCCAATGATGCTTCCCGGTTCCGCCAGAATAATGTCACCCAGCGTTGCGAAGCTCGCGGTGGTTCCGCCAAACGTGGGATGCGTGAGCACCGAGATGAACGGAAGCCCCGCCTCGTGATGCATCGTGAGAGCGGCGCTGGTCTTGGCCATCTGCATGAGGCTGAGAATGCCCTCGTGCATCCGCGCACCACCGCTGGCCGAGATGATGATGCAGGCGCGCTTTTCGTTTGTGGCGGCTTCAATGGCCCGGGTGATTTTCTCGCCCACTACGCTGCCCATACTGGCACCAAGGAAACGGAAATCCATGACCCCCAGGGTGACCGGATGGTTTTCGATGGTCGCGCGTCCGGTGGCAACGGCTTCATTAAGTCCGGTCTTTTTTATGTTGGCGTCCACCTTTTCGGAGTAGCCCGTGAAATTCAGTGGATTCTCCGAGCGGAGGTACAGATCCATCGGTTCCCACGAGTCTTCATCAATCAGCGAAGCCACGCGAGCTTCGGAATCGAGCGGATAATGATGCGCGCACTTGGGACAGACGCGGAGATTCTCAGCGAGTTCGATTTCGTGGAGCATGGCTTTGCAGGCCGGGCACTTGTGCCACTGCCCTTCCGGCATGTCCTTCTTCTTCTCGCCAAAGCCCTTGAGTGAAAGTTTGCGAAAAAACGCCATGGGTCGGATTTGGTCCGGCTGACATTGGCCAGTCGTTCCGGCGGGGCAAGAGATGAATTCCGTGGCGGATTTTGCTCGCATTCAGCGCCGGAGTTTCTACAAGCAGCCCTCGCAACCATCCCAACTCATGAATACCACCCGCCGATCCTTTCTCTCCACGGCTGCTGCCGCCGCGCTCTCCCCTGCCCTGCTGCGCGCCCAGGCCGCCAAAGCCCCGCTCTTCAAGATCTCCCTCGCCCAATGGTCGCTCCACAAGGCGCTCTTCGCGAAAGAGATCAAGAACACCGACTTCCCGGTGCTCGCCAAAAAGACTTACGGCATCGAAGGCGTGGAGTGGGTGAATCAGTTCTGGAAGGACAAAGCCACCGACAAAGCCTATCTCGCCGAGCTGAAGAAAATCTGCGGGAGTGAAGGGGTCACCAGCGTGCTCATTATGTGCGACGGCGAAGGCAATCTGGGCGACGCCGATGACGCCGCGCGCGCCAAAGCGGTGGAGAATCACCGCAAGTGGATCGAAGCCGCGAAGTTCCTCGGCTGTCACAGCATCCGCGTCAATGCCGCCACCGGCGACAAGGGCACGCGCGAAGAGCAGGCCAAACGCGCCACCGAAGGACTCAGCCAACTCAGCGCCATCGGCGAGCCACTCGGCATCGGCGTCATCGTGGAAAACCACGGCGGCCTCTCCAGTGACGGCGCATGGCTGGCGGGTGTCATCAAGGCCACCGGCACCAAAAACTGCGGCACCCTGCCGGACTTCGGCAACTTCCACGGCTACGACCGCTACAAGGGCACCGACGAACTCATGCCGTACGCCAAGGGTGTCAGCGCCAAGAGCCACGACTTCGATGAGAAAGGCGACGAGACCCACAGCGACTACCGCAAGCTGCTCGACATCTGCGTGAAGAAGCACGGCTGGCATAACTGGATCGGCATCGAATACGAAGGCGCTAAACTCAGCGAGCCGGAAGGCATCAAAGCCACGAAGGTGCTGCTGGAGAAGATTCGCACGGAGATGGCGGGCTGAGCCGGGCCCGGTTCTTTGAATCGGACGGAGTGAGGGTGACTGATTGAACTTCGGCCACACCGGAGAGAGGCGGGACTGTGCCCTCGCGTCAGTCAGCGGGCCGCGTGGTCTCCTGTTTGCCGTGCCGCAGGGTCTATGGGCGCGTCCGGCTATCGGCTGAGGACGTAATCTCACCGTTTGCGGCCACTTGGTCCCGCGTTTCTTCTCACACCCCCATGATCCGTTTAGGCCTCAAAATGCTCTTCGGCGACACGGCGAAGTATTTGATGCTGGTGATCGGTGTCGTCTTCGCCACCTTCCTGATGGCCCAGCAGAGCGCCGTCTTCTGCGGCCTCATGCGCTGGACCACGGCTACGCTGAAAAACGTGCCGGCACCCATCTGGGTGGTGGACCCCAAAGTGGAGCAGGTGAATGAGACGATCCCTTTGCTGGATACCGACGTCACCAGGGTGCGCTCCGTGGACTGCGTGGCATGGGCCGCACCGATCTACAGCGGCATTCAGCGGGTGCGGCTGGCGGACGGAAACTACAAGATCACCCAGCTCATCGGGATAGACGGTGCCAC
>JANNVM010000699.1:0-3208 GCA_031414455.1 Verrucomicrobiota bacterium | reverse complement strand
GCGCAACGCTGACCGTCACCGCGCCACCCGCCACCCCGTTGCGGTAGTAGGTCAGGACATTGCCTGCTTTGACGACCGCGTGGTGGATCCATGTACTGTTGGGAATGTCCGCGTAGTCAATATCCTGCCCGCCTCCGTTGACGTGCCATTCAAACTTGGTGGTGGTAAACTTGACGAATTCCCGGGGAGAAAAATCAGTGGCTCCGGGACCATTGTAGCGGTTGCCGAGCACGACATCGGATGTGGAGCCCTCGTTCGACTTCGCCCAGAAGGCCCAGGTGAAACCGCTGACCATGTTCAGGACCGGCAGGGACCCCGCCGCGACCCAACTGCCGGTGGTGTTGACATTGGCCGCCGTCATGTTCATGCGGAGCACCTTGCTGCGCGGCGCGGTATCGGTCGTGAAGGCGACGTTCGTGC
The DNA here is from genome assembly GCA_031414455.1 of Verrucomicrobiota bacterium. GTDB lineage: Bacteria > Verrucomicrobiota > Verrucomicrobiia > Verrucomicrobiales > V1-33 > V1-33. The sequence goes on along the minus strand of JANNVM010000699.1, from coordinate 2,788 downwards.
CCACGGTGCCATTCAGCGTGCCATTGGTGCCGCCCGCCGCGCTGTTGATGGCGGCGGTACTGCCCGCGGCATCCTCCATGGCCCAATACCCGATGAGCCCGTCGCCGGGACCGGACAGGATGGTGGCAGGCGGAACGGGGTCCGCGATGCGCGCCGTGCCGTTGTAAAACAAAGCGCGGCCCGTGCTCCATGCGGCATCGGAGAAGGCGAAACCCTTCCAGTTGGCGGGCTGAGCGGTGTCCGTGTCATTGTATTTCCATGCCGCAGAATCAATGAGCACCGGGACAGTGACTTCCGCCTGGGAATCGGCATCGAGGAAATTGGAACTGCCCGGAGTTCCGCCAAGTTCATTGCTCGGAGCCCATGCGGCGGGTCCGCTTTGAGCTTCGCTCTGAAGTTTGCGCGCAAGGGTGACACCTGTCCCATCCGGACCGGTGGTCCAGTCGCCGTCATCGATGTAGGTGAGCCGGTCCATGACCCGGTCGCTGTTATTAACCAGCCGGATTTCCTCGCCGCCATTGTCGAGCCTGCCCGTCCACGGCCCGAGAGCACCGGTGCCGGGCAATCCACCCGGAGTCTGCGCCACCACGAGGAATGAGCGGCCATAGATAATGGTCCCGGCGGGAAACGTGTAATTCACCCCGCCTTCGAGCTGCCAGCCGGAGAGATCCACATCCACGCCATGCAGACAACGCAGTTCGATCCATTCCGTCTGCGTCAATTCATCCGCGGGATGATAGTGGACTTCATTGATGACCACCGCGCTGTCGCGCGCAGAAGCGTTAGCTGCACCGAACAGGCAAACAAGGGGAAGGAGAAAGCGTCGGGACATAGTAACGGTAATGATGCAGGAGATCACAGGTTCATGGCAATGTGAATTTGACCGGTGATTTCGATCCAAATTGCCGTAACGCAGAGCCGTCGAGTGAGTTACTGAGTCGTCATCAAGAACCTGGGCGTTCCCGGAAACCGGGTGCCTTCCGGCTCAACACGGGACTCCAATCAATTGCCCCGGGAATCCGCTTAAAACTACCGGCGGCGGCGGCGCAGGAGGAGCGCGGCCCCGCAAGCGGCAAAGGTCGCAGTGGAGGGCTCAGGAACAGGCGTGCCGAAGACATCCATTTCACGATACCCGGCGAAGCCGAAAGTCACGTCGTTAAAAGAAATGCGCACCGCAGCCACTCCGGTGGCCAGTTCGCCGTCCGCATCGCGCATCATTGACCGGGTATTCACATCCCCACCGGGCGCGTTATTGGACGTGGCATCCAAATCCACCGAGCCCAGCGTTAGAAATGTGCCGGGATCGCCGGCGAGCGAGTAGGAAAGTTCGAAGTGTTGACCGCCGCGGAAACCGTCCCAGCCGGCATAGACGTCAATGCCGGAGAGACTGTAGCCGCCCGGACTGGCTGCGACATCGAGGTTGAAGGTAATGATTTCACCGGCATTGCCTGTGGCAGATGAGCTTTGGCCGTTCGCGCCGCCGCCGCCGGGGCCGCAGGTGCCATTGGTGAGGGCGGCAATGCCTGCCGACCCTTCATCGGTAAAATTGCCCGACGAGGTGGTGACGATCCCGCCGCTTTGCAGGAGGTCTGCGCTGGATGGCGTGAAGAGTTCACCGGTCTGGATCGACTTGAGAACTTGCGGGCCGGAAGGCGCGGCGGAGGCGGCACCGGTGGCATCAATTTCACGAAACCCGTTCCAGCCCCAGAAATTGGTGTTGGCGTAGTTGAACCGAACCTGACTGATGTTGGAGGCCAGGGTGCCGGTGCTGTCTGTAATGGTGGACTGGGTATTGGTATTTCCAGGCAACTGGCCCGGATCGTGATTGACGGAGGCCAGGCGGTGCCACACGCCCGGCAGGAGAGTGGACTGGTATTCGAATTGAAATGCCTGGCTGGCTCTCGCGCCGTCCCACGCGGCCGTGGAAACGAGGGAATTGAGCGTCACGCCATTGGCTTGCGGGAAGGAGACACTGACCGTCTCACCCGTGCCGCCACTGAAGGCACCGAGTCCCGGGTTGGCGTTGGCACCACCCTGCGGCCCGTAAATCCCGTCGTTCAATGCGGCAAGTCCCTGAATACCTTCCTGCGTGAAAGTGCCGGTGCCGCTCACGGTGGCCCCTGCAGTTTCGAGAAAGTCCCCGGACGCAATTGGGTAGGGGGCATTGCTCTGGGTGACGTTATTCTGCGAAGGTATCGCAAGGGCGGTGCCTGCCGTGAGGGCGGCAATGGCGGGAGCAAACGGGAGCGGGCGAAATCTCATAGGGGGAAAACGGGTGAAAAACCGGCGACGATTATTCAGGGCTGTCGCTGCGGCAATCTGTTTTATCTTAGTGAGCCGTCTCAAAGTTCGCCGCCACGGCATCCCAGTTCACCACATTCCAAAACGCAGTGATGTAATCGGGGCGGCGGTTTTGATAATTCAGATAATAGGCGTGCTCCCAAACGTCGCAGCCGAGGATCGGTGTGCCTTCACAGCCGGCGACGGCTTTGCCCATGATGGGATTGTCCTGGTTGGCGGTGGAGCAGACGGCGAGTTTGCCGGCGCTGACGATGAGCCATGCCCAGCCGCTGCCGAAACGGGTGGCGCCGGCCTTGGCGAACTCAGCTTTGATATTGTCGAAGCTGCCGAACACCTCCTCAATCGCTTCAGCGAGTTTACCTTTGGGTGAGCCGCCATTGCCAGGAGCCATGATGTTCCAGAAAAACGTGTGGTTCACATGACCGCCGGCGTTGTTGCGCACCCCGGTGCGGATGTTCTCGGGAACGGCTTCGAGATTGCGGATGAG
>JANNVM010000698.1:0-1773 GCA_031414455.1 Verrucomicrobiota bacterium | reverse complement strand
GCGTGCGGGGCATCGGGAGCGCCAGGGTATTGCAGTTCGCATTTTACCCCGCTGGCTTTGCAGTGCTCCTGGAGTTTCACGCCGAAGTTGGCGGTGTGCGTGGGATCCTTCTCCTCTTTGCCAAGCGCGGGAGGGGCACTGTAGAAAAGATAGACCGGCGGATCGCCGGCGCTGACGTGCGCGTAGGGCGAGTATTCCGCGATCCATTCCTTGATCGTGTCGCGTTTGGCGTGAAATTCATCGAACTGGGAAATCTTCTTTTCTTTGTCGCCGGTGAAGCCAAAGGCGTGGCCGCCGTAGCGGCTGTTAGGCGTCCATTCGCGCATCTGGTGAGGATCGAGCGTGGTCTGTGCCCCATTCACGCCGGCACCCCAGAGTCGGGTCGATTCGCGGGCAACGGGATCACTGCTTTTGGGATCGGCCATGTCAGGGTGAAAGGCGAGCCAGAGGCTGCTGCATGCGCCCGCCGAGCCGCCGCTGGCGACGATGCGCTCTTTGTCGAGATTCCATTCGCCCGCTTTGCTGCGCACGAATTGCAGGGCGCGCGCGGCATCGTGGAGCGGGGCTTTCACAGGAGGCGATACGCCGGCCTCTTTCGCCTGCGGCACGTAGCGGTAATTGATGGAGACGACAGAGATGCCCTCTTTAAGATAGGGAGCCACGGCGATGCCGGATTTGTCACCATTCTGCCAGCCGCCGCCGTGGATGAAGAAGAGCAGCGGTGCCGGATCCTTCGTGTCCGCCTTCCAGAAGTCGAACACCTGACGCTCGTGATCGCCGTAGCGCACATTGGCCTGCGCCGGCGGGGGATTCTTCGGTGATGGCTTCTTCGCAGCAGGCGCCGGCTTGTCAGCGGGTGCGGGTTTGGCGGGCTCCTGAGCGGTCAGGGGCAGAGTGAGGGCTGCAAGGAGGAGGGCGACGTGGCGTTTCATAATGGAAGTGCTTTGGCGAACAATGCCCGCGTGCTTACGGCAAAGGCCGGTTGATGTCCATGTCCTCGTCTGCGGGACAGGCATTCCCTCCAGGCTGGTGACGTCTCCTGCGGAACCTGTGCGGTTCCGGCTCTACACTTCTCAGATGCTCTCCCACGCCCGTTCCTCGACCGGGTCGCGGCCTTCGTCGTATTCGATGTGATCAATGAGCGTTTCGATCGGCTTGCCGGCGAGGCCGCTGTCGAGGATGCGCTGAGGGAGGACGGCGGATCGCTCGTCGCGCCAGCCGAGTTTTGCTATAAAACGGTTCCACATGTGGCACTCTTCGTCGGTGCGCGGAATGCCGCGGGCATGAACCCATGCGAGGATGTCTTCATTGGTGCCGCCTTCCAGCGTGCGCGTTTTGAGTTCGGAATACGGGACACCGAGAAACCGGCAGCAGCGGCCATCGAGCGTGTAGAACTGGGTGTCGCCCAGAAGAGACACATAGTCCGCCGGAAGATTCCCCGCGGCGTGCAGGCGAATCTTGTCCAGCATCCGGCCGAAGTAGATGAAGCGGCCGACTTTGTCATAACAACTGCGGAGTCCGGGAACGTGAGGCATGGTTAGAGCAGATCGTTGATGACTTCGCCGGCGGCGCGTTCACCGGTTTCCACGGCGCCTTCGAGATAGCCCTGAGCGTCGATGGACGTATGCTCGCCGCAGAAATGGGCATTGCCTTCCTGTCCGCCCTCAATGCCGGCGAAGCGGGTGTACTGGCCGACCTGCCAGTAGCTGTAGCTGCCGAGCGAGTAGGGATTGCCCGGCCACCAGTCCACGGTGGCGCGGCCGTTCCACCGGG
>JANNVM010000697.1:0-4250 GCA_031414455.1 Verrucomicrobiota bacterium | reverse complement strand
CGTTGTCAGATACGCGGGGGCAGCACCGAGACACCGCAAGAGCCAGGTGTGGAGGTCCGACCGGGGTCTGAGAGCAGGGCATAGACACAGGAGGGTTCTCTGGGAACCTGGGAGCCGGAGCGGAGACAGCCAGCCACTTATCCTTCTCTCTTTCGCTGGCATTTCCGGGTGATTCTTCCTTACACAACACCGGACCACGGACGACACCGGTTTACCAACGTCCAGGCACCGCGCGGGACCTTTGCACGCGTGCGGTGAGCGAAGTCCATGCAGAGAAAGGAAGGAACGGCAGGGCGAAGGAAACCAAGCGCTGCCCCGCGATCACCCGGAAGTCTTAGCCCCTTCATAGTACCGTCTGAAAACTGGCGAACCGTCCCGCGGGAGCCAGGGAGCAGGGAGCCGAGCGAAGCGAGACCGCCAGCGAAGCAAAACCTGAAGGATGCTGGCAACGGAGGGGTCGGGTCGGAATACCGTAGTCAGGAAACACCAACAAATCAAAGGACCATTGCCGCTTCCCCGTGTGGTGCACTCCATTTACGCAGCGGAAGTCTGACTTGAGGAACCGTATGCCTTAATTGGGCTCGTACGGGTCTGTGGGGGTGCCGTCGGGTAACGGACGGCTCTACCCGGAAGCCTGTGCTCCTGTCGGCGCGATACGTTGTCTTTCAGGACCCAATGGACGATCCCCGTCGGTTTTATAAATTGCTGAAACCGTGACGCGGAGCGTCGCCGGAATCGCCCGGGACACTGACTCCGGAGACGGAAGCCTCCGGGATTATGTCCTTGAAGTTCAAAGCCCGTTTTTTAGTCTTCGGCTATGTTGATAGACTCCCCTCAGTCGCCGCGCTTCTTTCGAGTGCTTGCCACCGCCCTGGTGCTTCCCTGTCTCACGGCACCGGGAGCGCCGGGTGAAGCGACGACGACCACATACACGGAAGCTCCCGTGCGGGCGATGTGGATCAAAAACACGCCGGTGCCCGTGGGCGGCACCTCGCCGTTCACCGTGCGCGTTTCCACCAATCCAACGGGGGACGCGGCGGTCGGTCTTATTGAGCACGTTCTGGGCAGCGCCGGCGACACCTGGAAATCGTCCGCGTGGATTGCTGCCGTCGCCGCCTCCAATGCCAGCAACCGTCTCCTCACCGATCACGAATTCCTCGTCAAAGTCCGCGGATACATTGACGGCCCGTCTGCCGGCATGATGATGGCCGCGACGATGCTGGCGCTGATGAATCAGGACATCATCCGCCCGAATGTGACCATCACCGGCACGGTGAATCCTGACGGCACCATCGGCCCGGTCAGCGGTATCGAACACAAGATGAAGGGGGCGAAAGACGACGGCATTAAAGAGGTTGGCTATCCCATGATAGACGACGGCGATGTGGGCCAGGTCGTGAAAGACATGGAGAAGCTCGGTGCCAGCCACGACATCAAAACGGTACCCGTTGCTGACATTTACCAGGCATACGAATTTCTGACCGGCCGCAAGCTGGGGCGTCCGCTGCCGCTGGATGCCGCGGAGATGAACTTCCCGCCGGCGCTCAGCGGGAAACTTACCGCCGACGCCGGGGCGTTGCTCAGCGCGGCCAAAACGCGTCTCGAATCCTGCGCGCAGAAGGCTGCGAAGCTGCCGGAAAAACTTCCCGCAGAGACGAAGAAATCCGTTGCCGAAGACCGGGAGCGCACGCTCCAGTATATTTCTGAATCCGAATCCTTCGCCAAAGAAAAGTCGGTGATGATGGCTCACAGCAAAGCGGTGCTGGCTGACCAGAGTTCGCGCATGGCGGAGACGATTCTCGACTGGCAGGACGCGTTCATTCGCCGCGATGCCAAAGCGCTCACGGCGCTCTACGATGTTCACAATGCCGCCGCCGAAAAAGGGATGGCCGCGCTTTCTGCTGCCTTCCAGCCGGCACTCAGCGCGCCTTCACTGGCCGGGCGTATTGCCGGCTTTCACAGCTATCTGCATTACTGGGACGTACGCGCGCAATGGCTTGCCGCCGGAGCGGTGCGTGATGAAATCATGCGGCTGCAGATCGCTCTGGAAAAGACCCGGAATGCCAAACCGAAAGTCAGTGAGGCGGAACAGACCCGGCTCTGGATCGAAATCGCCGAGGCGCTGCGTGACCTCACCCAGCGCCACGCCATTCTCGAAGGCCGGCTCGAGGCGTCCACGATGCTGGCTGGCCAGACGTTTGAAGACAGCAAGCTCCCGGCACCCGATTTGATGTCACTTAACCGCCGCCTCGCTGAATCCTATGGGCCCGCGGCCGGTGCGGGGCTCGCCTACTTTGAGTCCACCGTGATCGGCATTCGTTCGCGCAACAGCGGCGATGCCGGAGAGGCGGCGCTGGAACGCAAAGGCATTATCCTCTCAAAGGATGTGGCCTATTCCGCATGCAGTATGGCGGCCGGGCACGCCATCCGGAACAACGATGCCACCGATGCTTCCGGCAATGCTGAGGAATCGCCGGATGCCGTCATGGACCGGCTCGCTGCGGGCTCGTATGCGTGGCTCGGCATGGCGGGTCTGATGAACAAGTATTACAATCTCGCCGACGACTCCGCCGCCGCGGACACTGTCACCCATGCCACGACAGTTACGCTGCGGAAAGGCAACACGGTCACCCGCATGATTGAAAGTTCCCGCCGGCATGTGCTGGAAGAGGCCGCTGTCGTGAAGAAGCAACTCCAGTTCATTCCAGACAGCATCCGGATGAATTTCAACCTCGCTGAAACCAAGCGCACCGACCCCACGGATACCGGCAAACTCCAGTCGCTCACTTCCTACTGGCGCGCCCACTTTCTCTGCCGCATGGCGCAAATGATGGCCAGGGCAAAATAATCCGTGCCCAACCCGGCCTCTTCGGCTATAAGTCTCCAACTCACCCACACTACCCATGAACAAGAGACTAATAACTTCCACCGCTTCCGTTTCGGTCGCGGCTCTTCTAAGTTCCTGTACGACCACTCAGGTCGGGCAGTCGGCCGGCCTGCTCGCTGCGGGAGTTGGCCTCGGCGCCCTCGCCGGAGGAGGCAATTCCGCCCGCAACGTGGCCCTCGCGCTCGTAGCCGTAGCCGTCACCGTCGCCATCGTGCAGCACTACCAGGCCTCCCAGGAGCAGAAGCGCTACGCGCAGTCCCGCGCCGCCGCCGCCGCCCGCAGCCAGTCCTACGCCGCCGTTAAGCGGGAGAAAAAAGTCCGCTACGTCGCCGTTCCCGTGAAGAAAAAGAGCGCGACCGAGAAAAACGGACTGATGCTTTACGACACGGAGAAGGGCGCGCTCGCCAGCGACCAGGTGTATGTGCCCAAGGCTTCCTCCATCAAAGGCAACAGCATCGTCGAAGTGGACGGCAAGAAGGCGCTGCTCGAGAGCAGCTTCGCCGGAGCGTAAGAGCATGCCGCAGTCACAGTCCCGCCGTGGAGACGCGGCGGGACTTTTTTGTGCCCGCAGAGGGAAAGTACCAGACACCAGGCACCAAGCTCCAAAGAACCATCAAGCATCAACTGGGAGACGGTCACCGTTACCGCATTTGGAGTTTTTCTGTTTGGACCTTTCTATGGTGCTTGGAACTCGATGCTTTCTTTGGCGGCTCCCGCATCGCCGCCTTGCTCTCCGCGCGCCCTGTGCCTACGGAAACGCATGAAGTTCCAAAGAAGAGAAGGCGCGCCCCCGATCCCTGCACCGCGCCCGCCGCGCGAGAGTGACGAGACCATCGCCGCCGTGCCGCCGGATGCCTCATGGGCTGAGCCGTGGGTGCAGATGAAGTATTTCACCTACGCCCCCGCCGTTTATCCGCGGATGCTGGCGAATGTGTCGGGCAATATCCGGCAGGGTGCGCTCGTAGCTGTGTATGACCGCAACGGCAGCCGGTTCGGTGCCGGCTTTTACAATGCCAAAGCCCGCGTCCCCCTCCGCGTCATTTATCACGGACCGGATGACATCACCGAAGACCACTTCCTCCGCGCCCTCGAACGCGCCGTCGTGCTCCGCCGCGATTTGCTGAAACTAGACGCCGTCAGCGAAGCCTGGCGCGTCATCAGCAGTGATGGCGATTACCTCAGCGGCCTCACCGTGGACCGCTACGCTGACATCCTGTGCGTCGAAGTCCACAGCCTCGGCGTCTGGCAGCGGCTCGATGTCTGGCTCCCCCACCTCCACGCCCTGCTCGGCACCACCCGGCAAATCGTCCGCATGGACCCTGACATCGCCGACATCGAGGGCCTCCGCCTCCCGCGTGAAGAT
>JANNVM010000696.1:0-5366 GCA_031414455.1 Verrucomicrobiota bacterium | reverse complement strand
CCGAGCACGGGCAGTGTCGTCATACTCGCCGTCATGCCGGGCAAATGGGCCGCCCCGCCCGCGCCGGCGATGATACAGCGGAGCCCACGCGACTCCGCGGTCGTGGCGTATTCATAGAGCAGTTCGGGCGTTCGGTGGGCGCTCACGACTTTGGTTTCGTGGGCAATGCCAAACTCGGCAAGCACCTTCGCAGCGAACTGCATCGTCTCCCAGTCGGAGATGCTGCCCATGATGATGCCGACGGCCGGCCTGACAGGTGTGGTGCGCTTCTTTGCAGACATAATATTTACATCAGCCGTGGGGCCGGGGCTCCACGGCGTCAAGGGGACCGGCACCACCCCGCGGCGCTGCCCGGAGTTTCAATCCCTAAGGGGCAACGATCTTGACCTCGACAGGAGCATCCCCTATCCTCCGCACCATGAACTGGACCAACTACATCAGCGCCGATCCCGCCGTGTGTCACGGCAAAGCCTGCATTCACGGGACGCGCATCATGGTTTCTGTGGTGCTCGACAATCTCGCCGCAGGTCTGTCCGCCGCGGAAATCACCCGCAGTTACCCATCCCTCCAGCCAGAGCATATTGCCGCTGCGATATCCTGCGCCGCGGACCTCGCGCGCGAGCGTATCGTGGTCAACCCGCTGCCGGCGGCAGCATGAAGTTCAAGCTCGACGCCAACCTCCGGGAAAAGTTCGAGGCCCTGAACCGCGTCCGCCTCACCGATGGCGAGTTCGCTCGCCTGCTCGACGAGATCATCACGCCAGATGTCCTCACCGCCGCCAGGACCCTCCGCCAGATCAATGCCTTCACCCGCGATGACGGCACGCCGCTGAACTACGCCCTCGTCAACATCAAGGACTGGTGCAAAATCACCTTCGAGGTCGTCAACGAGCTCCGCATCAACACCGACAACAGCCACCCCCGTTACGATGTGATCATCCTCATCAATGGCGTGCCCTGCGTGCAGATCGAGATGAAGACACTCGGCATCCATCCGCGTCGGGCCATGGAGCAAATCGTCGATTACAAAAACGACCCCGGCAACGGCTACACCAAGACCCTTCACTGCTTTCTCCAGCTCTTCATCGTCAGCAATCGAGACAGCACCTTCTACTTCGCCAACAACAACGCCCGCCACTTCGCCTACCGGGAACTCGCCTTGGCCTCATGAATAAAAAAGACCTCAGCGAGCGCGACATCTGCACCAAGTTCATCACGCCAGCCATTCAGGCGGCGGGCTGGCAGCAGCAGCAGTTTCGTGAGGAGGTGAAGTTGACGAAAGGGCGCGTCATCGTGCGCGGCCAGATCGCCACACGCATTGAGAATCCCGAGGCCAAAGGCGGCCCGAAGCGTGCCGATTACGTTTTCTATGGCCTGCCGAATCTCCCCCTCGCCGTTCTGGAGGCAAAGCGGAACATCTTCGAGATCGGCCATGGTTTGCAGCAGGCTCTCGCCTATGCCGAAATGCTGGATGCACCCTTTGCCATCAGTTCCAATGGCGATGCCTTCCTCATCCACGACCGCACCGGCATCACTCAGCCGGTCTCATGGGAAGCCGCCCTCGACCATTTCCCAACGTGCGATGAGCTTTGGGCCATCTACCAGCAGTGGAAGCAACTCACCAAACCGGAGGGACTGAGCCTCATCGCTCAGCCCTACCACACCGACTCCTCCGGAAAAGCTCCCTGGTATTATCAAGGCGTTGCCATCAACCGCACTATCCACGCTATCGCCCAGGGCATTCAGCGCATCCTGCTCGTCATGGCCACAGGCACGGGCAAGACCTACACCGCCTTTCAGATCATCTGGCGGCTGTGGAAGTCGAAGACTAAAAAGCGCATTCTCTTCCTCGCTGACCGCAACATCCTTGTCGATCAGACCATCCAGCAGGACTTCGCCCCGTTCGGCGAGAACATGCACAAGATCACGAACCGGGAGGTGAAGAAGAACTATGAAATTTATCTCTGCCTCTACCAGGCCGTGACCGGCAAGGAAGAGTGGAAGCAAATTTACAAACAGTTCCCCGCCGACTTTTTCGACCTCATCGTGATCGACGAGTGCCATCGCGGCAGCGCCGATGAAGATTCCGCATGGCGCGACATTCTCGATTATTTCGCCTCCGCCACCCACATCGGACTCACCGCTACGCCCACCGAGACGAAGGATGTCTCCAACGAACATTACTTCGGCAAGCCCCTATACACCTACTCGCTGCGGCAGGGCATCGACGACGGATTTCTAGCCCCCTACAAAGTGATTCGTGTCGTCTCCGATGTCGATGCGCTCGGCTACACGCCGGAGAAAGGCAAGACCGACAAATTCGGCCAGGCCGTCGAGCAGCGGCAATACAACACCAGGGACTACGACCGGAACCTCATCCTCACGAAGCGCACCGAGTTCGTCGCCAGGCGTATTTGGGAATACCTCCAGGCCACCGACCCCATGGCCAAGACCATCGTCTTCTGTGACGATCAGCCGCACGCCGAACGGATGCGTCAGGAGCTGGTGAAGCTCATCCCCGAAGCCGCCAGCAACCGCCGCTACGTGGTCCGCATCACGGGCGACGATACCGAGGGCAAGGCGCAGCTCTCTTACTTCATCGACAACGACGAGCCCTTCCCCGTCATCGCCACCACCTCAAAGCTTCTCGCCACCGGCGTGGATGCCAAGACCTGCAAGCTCATCGTCCTTGATCAAAACATCGAGTCCATGACCCAGTTCAAGCAGATCATCGGACGCGGCACCCGCATCCGTGAGGACTACGGCAAGCTCTTCTTCACCATCATGGATTTCAAAGGGGCCACCCGCCTCTTCCAGGACAAGAAATTCGATGGCGACCCCGTCATGGTTTACGAGCCGACGCCGGATGAACCAATTGTTCCGCCGGATGATGAAGCCAACGATGACGATGACGGCCGCGTCCGCGAAGACCCTCCCGCTGATGGCTCTGACACCGAGGCAGATGATGATGACGAAGGGAACGACACGGGCGGCGGCACCACCGGAGGCCGCACACGCTATTTCCTCGACGATGTCGCCGTGGGCCGGGGCGTCGAGCGTGCCAGCTATCTCGACGAGCACGGCAAACTCGTCACCGAGGACTACCGCGTCTTTCTCAAGGAAGACATCCAGAAAACCCTCCGCCAGCAGTTCACCTGCCTCGACGATTTCCTCCTCCGCTGGAACGACGCCGAGAGGAAACAGGCCGTTATCGATGAACTCAAGGAGCACGGCATCCCGCTTTCCATCCTCTCTCAGGCCGTGCCAAACGGCGCGGACTTGGACGTCTTCGACCTCGTCGCCCACATCGCCTTTGATGCCAAACCGCTCACCCGCAAGGAGCGGGCGGAAAAGGTGAAAAAGCGCAACTACTTCGCCAAATACGGCGACCAGGCCCGCGCCGTTCTCGAAGCCCTGCTGGAGAAGTATGCCGACCATGGCATTACCGACCTTGAAGACCCCGCCATCCTCGAACTCCCGCCCTTCTCAGAACTCGGCAGCAAGACGCAGATTCGGCGCGGCATCTTTGGCAGCAACGAAGCCTACTCCCTGGCCATCACCGAACTCGAGCACGCCCTCTACGAAACGCAGGCCGCCTGACCCCGGCCCCATCCTCGTTCTTGCCCGCCGCTGGCTTTCACCCTATGGTCCCGCATGACACTCAACTCCTACTCCACCCAGGCTCGGCTGGCGCGCTCGCGGATGCCGAGGCTTTCGTCCGCCGCTGCCTATATGCAGATGGATCAGTTGATGGGGAAGACGGGGACTTCACCGGCCCAGAACGCCAGTGGGCCTCCCTCATCGACTGGGCAGGCACCTGTGGGAAAATCCTCCCGCTAGACTTCCCCGCGCCCGAGCGGGAAGGCGGGCGCGAGCATGACGTGTCCCTCCACCCGCCCACCGGCCGCTGGATCAAATATACCAAGCCTTCCGCCAGTGGCTATACTGTCAGTTGGCGGGAAGATGGCACGCCTTACCTGCACAACGCGCTGCCTCTCGACTACCTCCAGCGCCTCATGTGGCAAAACGAAATCTTCGGTGATGACATCCACCTGGCCGGTCTCTGGCAGGAGCGTCCTCATCAGTTGCGCATCGTCACCTCCCAGCCCGGCCTTCAAGGCACCCGCGCCACGCTGGACGAGCTGTCCGCCGCTTTTATCGCCGCTGGTTTCACTCTGCTGCCATGGCGCGGCATCGGCTATGAACACTCCCTTTCTCTGCGCTTTGAGGGCTTCGACATCTGGGACGTTCATCCCGCCAATGTCCTGCTTTCACCGGAGGGCCTGCCACTCCCGATTGACGTGATCGTTACCCGTTCACCCGCATGACGTTCCTTTCTGCTTTATGAATCTCTCCTCCACCATCAAATCCATCCAGGACATCATGCGCAAAGACGACGGCGTGGATGGCGACGCCCAGCGCATCGGCCAGCTTACCTGGATGCTCTTCCTCAAAATCTTCGACCAGTGCGAAGAGACATGGGAGGACGATGCCGCCGACAAGCGCCAGAAATACAAATCACCCCTCCCCGAGGACTGCCGCTGGCGGAACTGGGCGAAATACATCGAAGACGACAAAGGCAAGAAGAAGCCCCGCATTCAGGCCAGCGAGCTGATCAGGCACGTCAACGACATCGTCTTCCCCGGACTCCAGAACCTCGACATCGAAGGCAATCCCAAAGCCAAAGTCGTCCGCGATGTCTTCCAGGACACCAACAACTACATGAAGTCCGGCACCCAGATGCTCGCCGTCATCGAGAAGCTGGATGAAGCCGTGAACTTCCACGACATCAAGAGCCGCGGCCAGCTTGGCGATGTGTATGAGCAGATCCTAAACGACCTGCGCAGCGCCGGCAATGCCGGGGAGTTTTACACCCCGCGCGCCATCACCGAGTTCATGGTGAAGATGGTCAACCCCAGCCTCAAGAAGCGCGAGACCGTGCTTGATCCCGCCTGCGGCACCGGCGGCTTCATCACCGCCACCATCACGCATCTGGAAGGCCAGATCATCAAGAAATCCTGCGCGGAAGACCGCAAGGCCATCGCCGGGTGCAACCGTGGTATCGAGAAGAAGCAACTCCCACACCTCCTCTGCGTCACCAACATGATGCTCCACGGCATCGACGTGCCCAGCATGATCGAGCACCGCAACACCCTCGCCACCGGCTGGAACGACTGGTAGCTCACCGAGCGCGTCAACTGCGTCATCACCATTCCACCCTTCGGCGGCATGGAAGACGACGGCGTGGGCAATGACTACCCCTCCGACATCCGCACTCGCGAGACGGCGGACATGTTCCTCGTCCTCATCGTGAAGAAGCTCCTCGCCGTCAAAGGCGGGCGCGGAGCCGTGGTCCTGCCGGATGGC
>JANNVM010000695.1:0-3074 GCA_031414455.1 Verrucomicrobiota bacterium | reverse complement strand
GCGTAGAGTTTTTCCCACGGCTGCCCGGCGTCGCTGAGACCGCGTTCGTCGAACGCCGGCATGTCGGGGTAAAGCCCGGCGACGATCTGGATGACGGTGAAGCCCTTGTCCCGGCGGTCCGCGGTGAGTTGTTGGAATTCCTGCGGCCACTGGAGCCGCTTCACGAGGCCCATCCACCATGTGTCGCCGAGCCAGAAGAACGGCCTGCCATCCGCGTGCGCGAAATGGCGGCGATCGTCGGCGACGCGAATCGGCCCGTGACGGAAGAGCGCATTGGTGCCGGTGTAAGGTGTGACCACGACTTCGCCCGCGACGCCGTGCAGCGCCGCATTGGCGGCATCGCTGCACTCCGTGCGAAACCGGTGCTGCCCGGCGACGCCCGAGGCGTAGCGCACGCGCCACATTTTCCCTCCCGCCCAAAACGCCGGCACCCGCAGCGCCTCGCCATCGGGCGTGGTGAACACGGCATCCAACGTGACCTCATTGAACGGATCGGCGTAAGCCGTGGCGGACTCGAAGCGCACTTCGGCCATGCGATTGGCTTCCACGGCGGAAGCGAATCCGGCCATAGAGAAGAGGATGACAAGAACCCGCCACATAGCGGAGATGACGGAGGATAGAGATTGCGGATGGATCATGGGGAGGTTGCTGGTTCCGTTAGTTTCCACGGCTCAAGGATGCAGGCGTGACTATTTTTCGGCGGACGACAGCAGGCTGACTATCTCGCGCATTTTGCTCTCCGGCGAGATTTCGGAAATCGCGTGGATGCTCCAGCGGGTCGTCAGCACGATCCCTTTATCGAGCCGCCGCAGCGGCGAAAGTTGTTCGAGTTCGGTGTATTCCCCAGCGCCTTTGAGACCGTGATGATAGACCTCGACGCTGAGGCCCGCGCCGTCTCCGCCTTCGGGATACATGCCGTCCTGTGGATCGGCGCGCTGGAGAAAGGCGAGGCCGTCTTTGACGGTCGCGAGCGCGGGCAGCTTCGGATGTGCGCCGAGCTTGAAACTGACACCAGGCTCCGGCTTGAGCTGCAGCAGCGTCGGCGAAAGCAGCGCGGCCCACGACCCGGCGGGCTTTTCAAAACCGAAGCGAAAGTAGCCGTCTTTGTAAGGACTCTGCGCGGCCAGGGGCACGAAGACGGCATCCGTCGGGATCGTCTGCGCGATGACCCACAGCGCCGCCATTTCTCGGCTGCCGGGCACCGGCGCGATGCTGTGCGCGATAACGAGTTCGCCGTCTTTCCCAAACGAATAGTCGCGCCGGATGCGTGCGCCGGAGCCGGGCCACGGCGCGCTCAACGTGCTGAAAAGGCCGCGCGGCGCGACGACTTCGCAGGGTTGAAAATCCGGCGCGGGCGGCGGCCACATCGCCTCCTGCGCGAGCGACCACAGCGAGTGCGGGCCGAGGTAGGTCTTGTCGCCGCCCCAGGACAGCGCGGGCATTTTCTTTTCCGTTCCGGGTTCGCCGGTCCACATCCAGTTCATGCCGCCCACGAGTCCGAAATGCACCACGCGCCCGCCGAGCGAAGGCACCACGACAGCCTCGCTGCGTCCATCGGTGAGACGATAAGCCGGCAGCTCGCGCCACGTCACCGGCTCGGCGACAGGCTCCGCTCCGGAGCGGGAAAAGAGTGCGGCAAAGGCAACAGAGAGGAGCATGCATTTCATCATACCAGGATAGTTATGCGCCTTTACGCGGACCACGCACTTTTTCCGACGAGCAGGCGACGCAGGTCGAGGCGAGCGCTACTTGCGGCATCAGGAGACTCATCATCATGATGTCCGAGCCATGCCCGACATTCTCTCCATACCATGTGGTGCGGACGGCGGAACAAGGAATGAGCAGATAAAGCGAGACGAGAGAAGCGACAATTGAGTGCGTGCAGTGGGTGGTTTTCCAATGGGGCATGGCAGGCGGAGAGCGACGAAGGCGGGTAGGCAGAGTGGAGTTGGAAATTCGGAGTGCCCGGCGTGCTTCAATCGTGTGCTGCGGATGAGGGTCGCCAGCGGAACATGTTCACCTTCTGCGCGCCGTCGTCTTCGGCGAAGAGGATGTATTCGCCGTCTTTGCGCTTCATGGCGTTGATGGCGTTGTTGAAGTCAAACCAGCCGCAGTAGCCGGCCACCTCGGGGCCGGGCAGGAAACGCTGGACCATTTCGCCGGTCTTTGGATCGAGTGCCTGGATGGAAGTCTTCTTCACGCCGCGCTCGCTGAGGCCGCCGATGAACAAGTAGCCGCCGTTGGTATCGCCGGCGTAGCTGGCGCAGAAGAAGTTGTTGGTCTCACGTCCGAGGCCAGCGGTGCCGGCTTCGTAAGGCACGTCCCGTTGCCAGAGTCGCTGGCCCAGGCCATTGTCGGCCCGCGCATCGGCAAAGCCGCTCAAGATCGAGCCCACGCTGCCACCGTGGTCATTGCTGTCCCTGGGCCGCTCGGCAGTGAAGCCGCCGACGAAAAGCCGGTCGAGCGCGGCATCATAGATGACATGGCTCGCCTCGGTGAACGGCGCGGGCAGGGCGTAAGTCTCCGTCGGCTCCGACGTGTAGATCGGCGCACCGTGTTCGTTCAGACCTTGATGACGCCAGCAGCGAACTTCCTTCCCGGCGGTGTTCCAGATGTCGGCATTGGCATCCACCGTCCAGCACTGGCCGAATGCGAGCTTGGGACTCACTTCGTCCGGGGTGCTCCTGCCGTCGCCGTTCTTGTCGGTCCACAAGCCGCCGTTCGTCACCTTGCCGCAGGGAATGGCGATCTCGCTGCCTTCCTTGAAGCGATAGAGCATCCAGCCATTGCGTGCCCATTCGTGCAGGAAAAGAATGCGCTGGCCGCCGATGCGCCGCACGGTCGTCGCGTTCACGCCGCCGCCGTTGCTGGTGTTCCGCTTGTCCGCCGGATAGGTGAACGGGTCGAACGTCAGCGCGCTATACACCGCTTCCTGCCCTGGGCCTTTGGTGAAGTCCATCGTGTAGCGATGCGTCTGCGTGAACACATCCCCGCTATCGGTGCCGGGATCGCCATCGGCTGCTTCCTGGAACTCCAGACCTTGGCGCTCCCAGACAATCTTCTTTCCGGTCGGG